>NZ_JAVFVN010000075.1:0-622 GCF_030910085.1 Stenotrophomonas maltophilia group sp. RNC7
CAGGGTAAGTCGGGACCTAAGGCGAGGCCGAAAGGCGTAGTCGAAGGACAACAGGTTGAAATTCCTGTACCACCGTAAACCGTTATGAGCAATGGGGTGACGCAGAAGGATAGGGACGCGAGCTGATGGATGCTCGTCCAAGCAGTGAGGCTGATGTGTAGGCAAATCCGCACATCATTAAAGCTAGGCTGTGATGGGGAGGGAAAATTACAGTACCGAAGGTCTTGATTTCAGGCTGCCAAGAAAAGCCTCTAGCCAGGTGAAGGTGCCCGTACCGCAAACCGACACAGGTAGGCGAGATGAGTATTCTAAGGCGCGCGGAAGAACTCTCGTTAAGGAACTCGGCAAAATGACCCCGTAACTTCGGGAGAAGGGGTGCCTCGGTAGGGTGAATAGCCCGAGGGGGCCGCAGTGAAAAGGCCCAAGCGACTGTTTAGCAAAAACACAGGTCTGTGCGAAGCCGCAAGGCGAAGTATACGGGCTGACGCCTGCCCGGTGCTGGAAGGTTAAGGGGAGTGGTTAGCCGCAAGGCGAAGCTATGAACCGAAGCCCCAGTAAACGGCGGCCGTAACTATAACGGTCCTAAGGTAGCGAAATTCCTTGTCAGGTAAATTCTGACCCG
>NZ_JAVFVN010000081.1:0-392 GCF_030910085.1 Stenotrophomonas maltophilia group sp. RNC7
CATCTCCTGCATCTGGTTGTGCACGCCGCACACCAGGCCGGACGGCGCGATCAGGCGGAAGGCCTCGTAGAGGTCGTCTTCCTCGATACGCGGGAAGCGGCCCGGGGTGGCTTCGAAGGTGGAGAACTTGAAGGCACAGACGCCGCCTTCGATCAGGCCGGCGGCGGCCGCCAGGCCGTGTTCCTTGTTCAGGGTGCCGAACAGCCCCACGTCCACGTGGCAGTCGCGCTCGACCTCGGCGATCTTGGCGTCCAGGTGCGGGCGCGAGGCGACCGGCTCGGGATCGTCGTAGGGCATGTCGACCATGACCGTGACGCCGCCGGCGGCGGCCGCGCGCGAGGCCCAGCCCAGGCCTTCCTGGTTGGCCTGGCTGCCGGAGTGCACCTGGCCGT
>NZ_JAVFVN010000093.1:0-515 GCF_030910085.1 Stenotrophomonas maltophilia group sp. RNC7
GAAGCCGCGCACGTCGCGCGCCGTGTCCTTCGATCCGCGCTCGCCGGCCACGGTGGAAAAGCGCACGAACACCGGCGTGCGCTTGCCCTTGGTCGCGAACAGCGAGGCCCGCGTCAGGCCGGCCAGCGATTCGTAGCATTCGAAGTAGCCGTGCGCTGCGGATCCCCGCGCATGCACGATGCGTTCCGGAATGCGTTCATGGTCGAAGTGGGTAATTTTTTCACGCAGGATGAAATCCTTGAGCAGCGCGGGGCCGCGCAGGCCCGCTTTCAGCGAATGCTGGTTGTCGCTCACGGCGACACCCTGGTTCGTCGTCAGCGCCTGTCCCTGCGCATCCACGCGCACCCGCGCAAGACCGCCGTCGACCGCGTTGGCGCCGGCCTCGGGCGGCTCGCCCGTCTTGTCGGTGTACTGGCTCTCGGACAACGAGCTGGCGCTCGCCGACGCATCGGCCGTCGCCACGGCGACGCCGCGGTACGGGCAGCGGGCGCCCGCGTCCCCGTATTCTTTCTCTT
>NZ_JAVFVN010000095.1:0-392 GCF_030910085.1 Stenotrophomonas maltophilia group sp. RNC7
TCAATATTCTTTTTATCATGAAAAAAATTCGCTATTGTTTCAAGTTCTCTTGTCAAAGAATCTAAACTGTCAGGATGATCTGGTAAGTCCTTTTCATTTTGTTTTTTATAAACAGCTTTTCTTACATCTTTATTAAAATGAGGATTAAAATGTTTAGTATGCTTTGAAGTTAACCCAAGGCCTCTTAGTCTTTTCTCATCTGGTGTAAATCCAGCCCGATGTAATATAGCCCAATATATTTGTATTTTTCTAATTAATCTCGTTCTAGACTTAAGTTCAGTTTTTAACACTTCTTCTATAGAAGGCAGTATAACACTAGCAAAGCTATTAATATAAATTGAATTTTTTCCATCTTGCTCTAATAAAGAAGCTATTACACTTATACATTGACT
>NZ_JAVFVN010000232.1:0-616 GCF_030910085.1 Stenotrophomonas maltophilia group sp. RNC7
CTGGATTTCCGAACACCGTCACGAACACGTCCATGGCGCCGCTCCACCTCCCGTTGGCGATCCTTGACCGCCTGCCACAACGGCTCGTCGATGATCCGCAGATGCGGAACTTCCTTTATGACCCATTCCGTCTCTGGGTTAAGTCGCACCTGACGCTTTCCGGTGACTGGATCCTTGATGAAATGCTGCCGGTTCCAGACAAGCTCGCCGCGATAAAGTGCATTGTTGAGGATACCGGTACCTCGCGCAGGATGCCCACGAATGGTGGTGGCTCCCCAGGCCCGTCCGCCTGGCCCATGTATAGCCTCCCGGTTCAGCGCCGCCGCAATGGCATTGGGCGTCTCTCCTTCGGCAAAGGATGCAAAGATTCGGCGGATGATCATCGCCTGCTGCTCGTTAATGCAGCGGCCTCCGGCACTGCCTTCATCATCATTGGATAGGTCATAGCCGTAGGCGAGACCTCCACCCGAACGTCCTTTCTCGATTCGTCCGCGTTGACCTCGTCTCGTCTTCTCGGCCAGATCCTTGAGGAACAACGCATTCATCGTGCCCTTGAGGCCGATATGCATCTCGTCAGTCAATCCTTCGGCCACCGTATGCAGGGCAATTCCCCGAA
>NZ_JAVFVN010000180.1:0-304 GCF_030910085.1 Stenotrophomonas maltophilia group sp. RNC7
GGAACTGCAAGCATTAGTCAGAAAAGTTGCTACTAGAGTTCTAGGAGGATACAAGAGTACAGCATACTGCAATAACTCTTTAAGAGGTAAGGTTTACTCAGACATCCAGCACCAGTTAAAAAGAGAGTTCGGAGTAGAGAGATACGAAGCAATCAAGCGCAGCCAACTGGGACAAGCCAAAGAGATTTTAAGTAGCTATAAGGCTCCATTGATTCTAGTACAAGAAATACAACTTGAAAACAGGCAGATAGCCATATAGGAGGTGAGAAGATGAATTGTAAAGTTTGCGGGAATGGTTTGTATA
>NZ_JAVFVN010000185.1:0-788 GCF_030910085.1 Stenotrophomonas maltophilia group sp. RNC7
ATAATGCAATATATGATATCAGGCAAAATAGTTTATTATATGACTACCAATTTTAATACAGTGCTACTCGTTGATATTTAAGAAAGCTTATCCAATAATAGATTTTACAACTTATGAACCTTTGTAATAATTGCATTATTTAATATTTTCTGATAACATAGATATAGATATAAAAATTTAAAGGTATAGGGAAGTATGGAGACGATTTCGAGAAATTTATTGATTTGGTCAAAAATACGGTAGATGAATCTTGTGAAGAAATATCTAAAAAATTACAAAATCCCCAAAATGAATTGAAACGCCTTTCTATGGAGATATTCGAAAAAGAAAAGATGTTAATTGATACAGGTGAAGTAACGGAAAAGGATCTAATAGACTACACGAAGAAATTAATAGATTATATTCGGAAATCTGGAATTGATAATAAGGAAATGCCGGATTTAATTGAGAAAATAGATCAGAATTTAATAGATAAGTTTATAAAAATAAAACAAGATATAATTCAGAAGAAAGAATCTAATGAAAGTTTAAAAGGCGATATAATAAATGCAAGAGAATTTATTTCCTTGACACCTCAAACTTATAGTGATGAAAAAAATCAAATCACATCTCAGCTTAGAACAGTGGAACAGAGGAATGAGCGACAGAAAGAGGAATGGAAAATTGTTAACGATAGAAAAATTTCATTTAAGTCGTTAAAGGTAAGAAGAAATACATATCAAAAAATAAAAGAGAGTCAAAATGCATTGACGGAAGAAATAGTGAAATATGAAACTGAACTTCAAAAT
>NZ_JAVFVN010000229.1:0-586 GCF_030910085.1 Stenotrophomonas maltophilia group sp. RNC7
GATCCCCATCCCTTGCTGCAGCCCTTCCATCAGCAGGCGGCGCTCCGATATTTTGGCCAGCTCATTCGCCTGCTTCGCTTCCCATTCCGCATAGACCCATCTGGCGAATTCAGGCTCGCTGACGGCAGCGGCCACCCAGTCGAGCGGGAAGTCCGTCGTGCGGTCGTACTGCTTCGTAATCTGAATAATCTTAGAATTAAAGATGAAATCTTTACTGCCCTCAATTAGATGGATACATTCTATTTTCCACTAAATAGATTAGAAAACGATAATAACACATTAGGAGGATTACGATGCACCAGCTTGATTCATTACATCCCATTATAGAAAAAATAATTAACAATATTGAAAAGTTAATGGTCGGAAAGCGAAAAGAAACACTATTAGCTTTAACAGCTCTCTTAGCTGAAGGTCATGTACTATTAGAAGATGTTCCTGGCGTTGGGAAAACGATGTTAGTACGTGCTCTTTCTAAATCTATTTATGCTGATTACAAACGTATTCAATTTACACCTGATTTACTTCCATCAGATGTAACAGGTGTTTCTATTTACAATCCGAAAGAGCTCCAATTTGAGTTCAAGCC
>NZ_JAVFVN010000269.1:0-377 GCF_030910085.1 Stenotrophomonas maltophilia group sp. RNC7
ATGTCATTCAGAATGGGAGTGGAGAGTACCTTGCGTATGCTACACATAACGTTTGTAATGCTTATTTCAACTTAAAAAAATACGATGCTTGCCAAGCATATCTTGATTCGTATAGCAAGTTTCCTTATTCTTTTGTGCCCGATAATGTCAAAATGATGACAGCATTTATAAACTCCAAAACAGGAAATATTGATTTGGCGATTACGCAATTCATAGAGTACCTGAAAAATCCATCCCCATTTTATCTTGTACATGTTGTGTCCGAGCTAATGGAACTGTATCTGTCTAAAAACGACATATATGCAGCGGAACAGCTTGGCATGTATGAAGAGCAAATCGTTGAAGAAATGACTAGTTTGTATACCACTCCTTATAAG
>NZ_JAVFVN010000285.1:0-319 GCF_030910085.1 Stenotrophomonas maltophilia group sp. RNC7
CGCTTGAACCGCGCCCGCTCCTCGCGTGCGATTCGTTCGGCCGCCATCTGTTGTATTGCTATGGTTTGATAGATATTGGGGTGAGTGATCATGAGCGTTGCTCCTCGGTACGCCGGGCCTACAGTTCCGGCTGTTCGTTCAGATACTCGACCGAGCCGTCGATGTGGGCCATGAATGCATCGAAAGCCCGCATCAGCTCGTCGGTGGCGGTCTGCACCGATCCATCGATCTCGATCCAGGGAACGGCCAGCGACGCGGCCCGCTCGCGTAGCGTGGCGAGCCTGCTTTTGGTGCGTTCGGCCATGGCCTTGGGACGAAT
>NZ_JAVFVN010000288.1:0-844 GCF_030910085.1 Stenotrophomonas maltophilia group sp. RNC7
CAGCACGCAGATCCGCGGCCTGGACGTTGCCGTGCGCAACGCCAACGACGGCATCTCGCTGGCCCAGACCGCCGAAGGCGCGATGGTTGAAATCGGTAATAACCTGCAGCGCATCCGCGAGCTGTCGGTGCAGTCGGCCAATGCTACCAATTCCAGCAGCGACCGCGAGGCACTGGATGCCGAAGTCAAGCAGCTGACCTCGGAAATCGACCGCGTTGCCCGCCAGACCAACTTCAACGGCACCAACCTGCTGGACGGCACGTTCTCCGGCGCCCTGTTCCAGGTGGGTGCTGATTCGGGCCAGACGATCGGCATCAGCAGCGTTGTAAACGCCCGCACCAGCTCGTTGGGTTCGGGTCTGTTCGCTGCAACGCAGACGAGCGATGCCGCAGTGGTGGCTGATGCTGCGGAGTCGGACGGCAAGATCACCGGCATGGAGATCAATGGCGTCGCCATCGCTGACGTGAGCTTCAAGGCCGGCGCAACGGCCAGCGACATCAACAACGGCATCGTCAACGCGATCAATGACAAGATGGACCAGACCGGCGTCTACGCCAAGCTGGACAAGGACGGCAATCTGGAGCTCACCTCGCTGAAATCCGGCAAGGATTTCACCTTCACCGCCGGCACTGCCGACGGCGGCGGCACTCCGGACGCCGACCCCGCCAATCCGCCGGCCGATCTGGCCGTTGACTTCACCGGCATCGGCGGCACTGCCACCGCGGTTGTCGCTTCGGAGAAGAAGACCGTCGCCGACCTGGACATCACCACGGTGGAAGGCGCCCAGCGCGCTCTGTCCATCGTTGACGATGCATTGACTTCGGTGAACTCCTCGCGTGCCGAC
>NZ_JAVFVN010000304.1:0-461 GCF_030910085.1 Stenotrophomonas maltophilia group sp. RNC7
GTCGACATCAGCGAAGTCGATTGGCTGGTGCCGCACCAAGCCAACGTCCGCATCCTCAATTTCCTGGCGCGCAAGCTTGCCGTGCCGGTCGAGAAGGTTGTCATCACCGTCGACAGCCATGCCAATACTTCCGCTGCCAGCGTGCCGTTGGCGCTTGACGCCGCGCGCCGCGATGGCCGCGTCAAGCCGGGCCAGCTCGTGCTGATGCAGGGCGTGGGCGGCGGATTCACCTGGGGTTCGGTACTGGCCCGCATGTAAGGGCGTGTCCGGCCGGGACGCGGACTGCCGCGCCCGCCCGGATGTCGCGCCCGACATTCCACAGACTCTGAATCACTCCACACGGTCGAACATGAAAATCGCTTTTGTCTTTCCTGGCCAGGGTTCGCAGGCAGTCGGCATGCTGGATGCCTGGGCCGATGTCGCTGCCGTGACCGATACCGTGGCGCGCGCCTCGCAGGCGC
>NZ_JAVFVN010000325.1:0-627 GCF_030910085.1 Stenotrophomonas maltophilia group sp. RNC7
TGAAGCCAGAGCATACGTGGATAAGCATCAAATATTTGGTTCTAGTGGCTTTGATGCTGATAATCTATCGGATGATGAAATTTTAGAATTTGCAAATGAACTCTTGCGACAAATGGAAATGATAAGCTACAAGTATAAAAAATAGACTTCGAAGGGGGAATGTCTATGGAATGGATAGATGAGATTATTTTAGGCTTGTTAGATACTTATGCTACTTCTTGCCCTTATGAATTATGTACAGTGTTAGGGATTCGATTAATTAAAACTGAACCAAGTCGCATTATTTTACTTGGGAATGAGAGT
This sequence comes from Stenotrophomonas maltophilia group sp. RNC7, assembly GCF_030910085.1. Classification (NCBI taxonomy): domain Bacteria; kingdom Pseudomonadati; phylum Pseudomonadota; class Gammaproteobacteria; order Lysobacterales; family Lysobacteraceae; genus Stenotrophomonas; species Stenotrophomonas maltophilia group sp. RNC7. The sequence continues at coordinate 304 of NZ_JAVFVN010000325.1, forward strand.
ACATACATAAGAGAATATTTGGGACATGAAACGATTTTTTTAAGAAATACTTTGACGGAAAAAGAAGAATTGTTTTTTATAAGGCACGAATTGGGACATGCAATACTCCATCCTAATCTTAAGAATTCTTACAATAAGTTTTTGCTCAACAAACACAAGATAGAAAAAGAAGCCAATTACTTTGCATTTAAGCTAAGTAATGTAGATTACGATAAAACAGAATTAGAAGATATGACATTAGAACAGATAGCTAGTTGCGTAGGCATACCTCATGCTGCTTTGAAGCAACTTGCTAATTTTTAGAATGTTTTTACTGAACATACG
>NZ_JAVFVN010000346.1:0-405 GCF_030910085.1 Stenotrophomonas maltophilia group sp. RNC7
GTTGGATTTACGAACAGTTCTTCCATTATATCCTCATCCGTAACCTGAATACTATGAATTGCTTCCCTATAAGATGACAGGGCTGCCTTCTGCTTTGCATCGTAATAATGTTCTTTTAAAGCAGGATATAGCATTACAGCAATGCCCATGCAGATTAAAGATATCCCTGCTATATTTTTAAAAATTCGTTTTCTATTCATAAAACACCTCACATCAGCCATAGAGCACTCTAACTGGATACCTATAAATTTTTCTTTTAAATAGATTTTAACATAATTAAAGCGAAGAAAACTAAGGCTTAGAATATATTTGTTATATATTTTTAAAAAGTCAACTCCCTTATCACAATTGATTAAGGGAGCTAATCTTAAGATCCTTTGTTCTATCTCTTTATACTTCTTGGCT
>NZ_JAVFVN010000351.1:0-408 GCF_030910085.1 Stenotrophomonas maltophilia group sp. RNC7
AGATCCGTTTGTACTACCAGAACCAGTAGAGGTTGCGTGAATTTGTGAACCAGAAGTAAGTTCAAGAGGTTGTAATGAACCTATAACCCCCCCTATATTTACACCTTGTTTTATATTATTTGATATTAAATTAGTAATAGCCGCGGTAATTTTGCCAGATCCATCGTGATAACCAGATGGTATAGTATAACTCCCGTTTTGAGTAGTTATTGTGTTGTTTACCGCACCTCTATTCGGCATAGTACCTGTTTTCTTAGTCCCGCCTTGATAAAAAGTACTACCACTCAGTACTTGTGAAACTGCTGCATTGGAGTCACTAGAAATCGCTTTTATTAGATTTGCCAATTGTTCATAGGTCATTTGTATGGTAGCGTTTTGATTCATCCTATTAATCGCATCAACTATACT
>NZ_JAVFVN010000388.1:0-339 GCF_030910085.1 Stenotrophomonas maltophilia group sp. RNC7
TCAAGAAATCCACTCTCGCCCTCGCCGCCGCGGTCGCGTTCCATTCAGCGCCGGGATTTGCGGCGGGCACCAGCGGCTCCGGCACCATCACCTTTTCGGCGACGGTCATCGAAGGGCCTTGCTCCATCTCCGCCGCCGACAGCAACATGACGATCGACCTGGGTCAGGTCTCCCAGCGCATGCTGAATGGCCCCGGGAAATTCTCCGACTCGGTGCCCGTCGTCATCCACCTGACGGGCTGCTCGTTCGACGAGGATACGGGGACCACCCCCAACCCGAACGGCAAGTTGTCCAAGGTGGCGGTCCAGTTCCTCGGCACCTTCACGAACACCTCGCTGG
>NZ_JAVFVN010000395.1:0-473 GCF_030910085.1 Stenotrophomonas maltophilia group sp. RNC7
ATAATGCAAAATAAATAAGGTATTGTCCCTTAAAAATTATGGGACGATACCTTATCTGATGTTCATTTAATGATTATTGTATTTTAATTATAACTTAACCACCTATCATATACCACTGCAAGCAAGCCCAATCATTTTGCTTATACGTCTAGGTTAATGTATATACGTCTCCAATTAAATCGAAGGACGTTGTCAATTACTGAGGATGACGTAGTGATGCATGGGCGGCTGCTATCAAAATAGACCAATCTTTGTTTTTGCGCATTATGGAACACTTTCTTGTAATTCAAGTAATTCAATACAACTTTATAAAATAGGAATAATACTAACTCACTATTATATAAATTCTTTAGCCGTTATTTTTTCAAAGTCTTTTAGTAATTAAATTGAAATCCGCTCCCAATTCATCAAACATCATTTTATATACTGGTATTTGTAATGCATTTGCAATTTTAATAAGTCTGTCTGTATAG
>NZ_JAVFVN010000410.1:0-554 GCF_030910085.1 Stenotrophomonas maltophilia group sp. RNC7
TCATTCGATTTGTATTGGTGGTTGTTGTCATCGCTCACTCGAACACGCTCGATTCCTTGACGACGTACCCTACTGGTTTCCTCGGTTTTTCGATCACGCCTTCGTCGACCAGGCGCTGCAACCACGCCGTGGCCTACGCGCCGGAAACGTCCAGCGCGCAGGCCACTTCTGTGTCCTTCATAGGTGTGCTCAAAAGTTGCTGAATCGCTGCGCGGACGGCTGCGAAAAGCGCGTCAGCTGGGGGCGATTCCGGCTGAGAAGATTCTTTGGCCTTGTCTGTCGGCGCCACCGCCCCTGGCGTGACTGGCGGCGGTGCTTCCAATGCCGTAGTGGTTGGCTGCGCATCGGAAACAACGTCGACCGGTACCAATGGCTCGCTCGCGGCCAGAGGCGCGGCGTCGGCTGGCACGGGCGCCGTTGGCTTGGAGTCAGCCGACGTTGGGTCTTCGTTTGAAAATAGCCAAAAACCAACCTGTGGAGATGCCGTCGGCGTTGGCATCGCCACGTTGAACACGTCCTCGGAGGAATCCAGGGTTTGCGGGTTCGGCCAGGGA
>NZ_JAVFVN010000425.1:0-2786 GCF_030910085.1 Stenotrophomonas maltophilia group sp. RNC7
CGGGAATGCAGCGCTTCCAGCAATCCGTCGCGCGGCGTGATCGGCTCGAGATCGGGCGTGGCCGGATAGACCGTCCAGAAACGGGCGGGCGGGGTGATGCCGCTGAGGCGATAGGTGCAGCCGCGCTGCAATGTGCGCCCGCCATTGTCGGTACGCGCATAGAAGGGCAGGCCTTCCGCCGTTCCAAGCGCCAGATAGGCTTTGCGGGCCGCACGGGCCTTGGAATAGGGATCGGCATCCGGCGTGCCAGCCGCCGGATAGGCGCTCCAGGCCCCGACGCGGAGTTCACCGAAACCCTCGAACCGGTCGAGCACCTTGTCGACGCTCCAGATGCCGCCGCCGAGCGCCAGCACAAGCACAATCGCCGTGTTGAATATCGTCTTGAACATCGCCCCTCAGAGTACCGATACTTTTGTGCGCCCGGCGATCTTAGGCAGAGGCGGTGCCGCAAGGAAGCGGTCATGCAGTTCCTTGATGACTTTTGTCGACATGGGCGAGAGCACGCGCGGCGGCGCGGCCATGACTTCTTCCGGCTTGGCGTTGGCCACTTGAGGCTCGCTCTTCTTGGGCGGCGCGGGGAAGGGCGGCGTCACGCCCGGTATGGGCTTCAGTTCGATGTTCTGATGCGCATAGGCCATCATCCGCTGCCAGGCCATGGCAGGCAGGACACCGCCGGTCATTTCCTTCATCGGGGTGAAATTATCGTTGCCGAACCACACCGCCGCAGTGAAATTGCCGGTGAAACCGACAAACCATGCATCGCGATAATTCTGCGTCGTGCCGGTCTTGCCGCCAACGCGCGTCGTCGGCAGTGCGGCGCGGCGTCCGGTGCCGCGTTCCGGCACCTGCACGAGCATGGAGTTCATCTCGAGCGCCGCTTTCTCCGACAACGCCCTGTGCGGCTTCGGTGCATCGCGACCGAAATCCCACAACACCTTGCCGTCCGATGAAACGATCTGCGTGAAGGCGTGGCGGTTACCGGCCATGCCCGCATTTGGAAACACGTTGAAGCCGGTAGCCTGATCCATCACCGTCATTTCCGATGTGCCGAGCACCATGGTCTTGTGCGACGAGATCGGCGATTCCACGCCCATCGCCCTGGTCAGCGCAACGATGGGGGCCGTGGTCAGATAATCGCGCGCCAGCCGCACCGGCACGCTGTTCAGCGAACGGACAAGCGCGGTGGTCAAGTCGACGCGGCCTGCAAAGCTGCGGCCATAATTGCGGGGCGACCAGTTGCCCCAGCTGATCGGCGCGTCCGAGACTATGGTGCTGGGCGTCAGCCCCTTTTCCATCGCCGCCGCATAGACATAGGGCTTGAAGGACGAACCGGCCTGCCGCAATGCCTTGGTGGCGCGGTTGAACTGACTTTCGCCATAGTCCCGCCCGCCGACCAGTGCGCGTACGGAGCCGTCATTGGCGATCACCACGGTCGCGGCTTCCGAGACATTATAATCCTTGCCGAACTGGCGCAGGTGATATTCGAGCGACTCCTCCGCCGCCTTTTGGATATTGCGGTCCAGCGTCGTGCGCACGATCAGCGTGTGCTGGGGAATATTGGCGGCGACCTTCTTCACCTCCTCGAAAGCCCAGTCGAGGAAATAGTCGGGGCTCTCGTTCTTGGCGCGGTCGATGACGCTTGCCGGATGGCGGCGCGCAACGGCGACTTGCCCTTCGCTCAGGAAACCGCTTTCAACCATATTGGAAAGCACGACATTGGCGCGCGCACGCGCCGCCGGCAGGTTGACATGCGGGGCGAATTTGGCAGGCGCCTTGAAAAGCCCGGCCAGCATCGCGGCTTCCGCAAGCGAAATATCCTTCACGTTCTTGCCGAAATAGAATTCCGATGCGGCGGCAATGCCGAAGGTTCCGCCGCCCATATAGGCGCGGTCGAGGTAAAGCTGCAGGATTTCCTTCTTGCTGAGATTGCTTTCCAGCCAGAGCGCGAGAAAGGCTTCCTTGATCTTGCGCTCGATGGTGCGCTCGTTGGAGAGAAACAGGTTCTTGGCAAGCTGCTGGGTGATGGTCGAGCCGCCCTGGACAACGCCATTGGCGCGCATGTTCTGGCTGAACGCGCGGGTCAGGCCCCAGAAGTCGATGCCGTAATGATCGAAAAAGCGCCTGTCTTCGGTGCCGAGCACGGCCTTGATGACATGATCCGGCAATTCATCGATGGGCACGGCCTGACGATGCAGGATGCCGCGCTGGCCGATCTCATTGCCGTAGCGATCAAGGAAGGTGACGGCATAATCGTCCTGCGCGCGCCAGTCCTTCTTGGTCTCCTCGAAGGCGGGCAGGGCCAGCACCAGCATCAGCACCGCTCCGGCGACCCCGAGCGTAAATCCCTCGTCGAGAACCTCGACGACGAAACGCCGGAACCCGCGCACGCGAAAACGCCGGGAGAAGATGGTGATGTTTTCCCACCACTCGCCGAGATTGTAGCGCAGGCTGTAGAGGGTGGAATCGATCCACGCGTCGAGCCCGATCAGGCGCGAAACCCTGAACGGTTTGCGCTTCTCGCTTCCCGGTTCTTTTTCTGCCGTCTTACGCATTCACTAACTTCGGCACGGTTGGTTGTCGCAGACAGGTGGAGTGTCCATCATAGCAGATAAATAAGCCACAGCTCATGTGAAATGGTTAAGGCCCAGGCAGCTTTTTATGGATAGGAACAAAATCAAACTATAGGAAAATAGTCCTTGACAGCGTAACGGTGCTTTGCTAGGTTTTATCTACGGTCGACAAAGTGTGACTGTCGTCGGTCCCTGCTATATACCCCCGGCAGATAC
>NZ_JAVFVN010000485.1:0-28944 GCF_030910085.1 Stenotrophomonas maltophilia group sp. RNC7
ACTACAACCAAGAGCGAATCAGATTGAAATTGAAGGGGCTAAGCCCGGTAAAGTACCGGGAACAGGCCCAAGCAGCCGCCTGACCCCACCGTCCAAGTCTCGGGGGTCACTTCATGGATGGGTTTACGGCGTGTCCTGCCCCCCATACCGCCCCACCCAACCCGCAGAAACCAGAGCCGCTCTTGAAGTTGATGTTGCTGTTGCCGTTGCTTGAAAAAGCGGTGCAGCCGCAGGCTGCAAAACACGCTCAATCCTGATCGTGCGCGCGTGCGGCCTCGGCCTGTGTCTCCTCCTGCGCCGCCATCTCGCGTGCGATCCACGCATCGATCATGTGCCGCTGGCGCTGCGCCTGCCGCCGCTCGCGCGTGTATTCCTGATCCAGCACCCGATACAGCGACACCATCACCAGCACCATCAACAGTGCGAATGGCAATGCCGCAATCGTGATCATGCCCTGCAGTGCCTCCAGGCCACCTGCGAGCAGCAACGCGCCCGCGATCAGCGCGATGCCCACGCCCCACGCGATCTTGTGCCTGCGCGGTGGTTCGCCCGCATCGTCTGTGGACATCGTGGCCAGTACCAGCACTGCCGAATCGGCCGACGTCACGAAGAAGATCATCAGCAGCACCAGCGCGATGCTCGACAGCAGCAACGGCAGGGGAAGGCTGTCGAAGAGGGTGAACAGCACCGTCTCGTAGCCGTTGCCCAGTGCCTGCACCAGGTCTGCGTGACCGAAGATCTGCGACCAGATTGCGGTGCCCCCGAAGACCGAGAACCAGAAGAAGCCCAACAGAGTTGGCGCAAGCACCACGCCTACCACGAACTCGCGAACACTGCGGCCGCGCGAGATGCGCGCGATGAACGAACCGACGAACGGCGCCCAGGAAATCCACCAGGCCCAGTAGAAGATCGTCCAGTCGGCCACCCAGGTACTGGACGAGAACGGCGACATGCGCAGGCTCATGGTCACCAGTTGGTTGAGATAGGAGCCCAGTGTGGTGGTGAAGGTATTGAAGATGGCGCCGGTCGGACCGAGCACCAGTACCAGTGCGAGCAGCAATGCCGCCAGCGCCAGGTTGACGTTGGATAGCCACTTCATGCCACGCCCGACGCCACTGAGCGTGGACGCCATGTACAGCACGAATGCCACTGCGATGATGGTCAACTGCAGCGGTACGCCCGCCTGCACGCCGAACACGCGTTGCACGCCGGCCGCGATCTGCACCGTGCCGAAGCCGAGTGCGGTTGCCACGCCGACTGCGGTGGCCACCACCGCAGAGATGTTGACCACCTTTCCGGCCCAGCCGCGATGGTGGCGACCGATGATTGGCTGCAGCATGTCGCTTATCTGACCACCGCCTTGGCGATTGAACTGGAACCAGGCCATCGCCAGGCCGATCAGCGCGTAGATCGCCCACGGGTGCAGGCCCCAATGGAAGAACGCATAGCGCATGGCGGCGCGCGCGGCGTCCATGCTTTCGGGCGCCAGCCCCTCCGGTGGCTTGCTGAAGTGCGAAATGGGCTCGGCTGCGCCCCAGAACACCAGGCCGATGCCCATGCCGGCAGCGAACAGCATCGACATCCAGCTGGCACGCGAGAACTCCGGCTCGGCATCTTCGCCACCGATGCGCAGGTTGCCGAAGCGGCCGAAGGCCAGGTACATCAGGAACACCAGCGCCAGGAACACGACCAGCAGGTACAGCCAGCCGACACTGCGGATGACCTCGGCCAGCATCGACTGGACCACGGTGTTGAAGGGACCGGGTGCAACACCGGCAAGCAGCACCAGCAGCAGAACCAGTGCGATGGAAACGCGAAACACCATGAAGGAGCTTCTCCGATCAAGGGATTGAGGGGAGCGAGCAGAGCTTGCAGCGAAGGGCCGGCGGCATGCAGCGCGAACCGGGCAGGGGCCGCGTCGGCGGCGAAGGAAGCATCGGTCGCTGGAGCGCGACGGACGTGCACGTTACTGAACGCGACGTCATGGTTCTGTTAACGAATATCGATTGGGGGCAACTCCGGAGGCGGGCGGTCTATGCTCTAATGCACGCCAAGAAGCGGGGGTACCGCGGCCAAGTGGCCACGGTTGAGACAGTCCCTTGGAACCTGATCCGGCTCATACCGGCGTAGGGAAGCTTTGCAATGCAGCCATTCCCGGACTCCGCCCAAGGAGCGTCCGGGCGCGGTCGCAGTGCGCCGCCGCTTCGTCCCTGACCTTCCTGGACGATGCCCGATGAACGCACAGCTCTCCGCCCTGCAGCAACAGGCCCAGCAACTCTCCGAATCCGTGACCCGGCCCATTCCCGGCTCGCGCAAGATCCACGTGCCCGGTTCGCGCCCGGATCTGCAGGTGCCGATGCGGGAGATCGCGTTGACCCGCACCCCGACGCTGTTCGGCGGCGAAGAGAATGCGCCGGTCACGGTCTACGACACGTCCGGCCCCTACACCGATCCGGGCGTGCGTATCGATCTGTCCGCCGGTCTGCCGGCACTGCGTCGCGGCTGGGTGGAGGAACGTGGCGATACCGAGCAGCTCGAAGGCCTGAGTTCGTCGTTCGGGCGTGATCGCGAGCACGACCCCAAGCTCGCTGCCGTGCGCTTCCCCGCACGCAGCCTGCCGCGCCGTGCACGGGCAGGCGCGAACGTCACCCAGATGCACTACGCGCGCCGCGGCATCATCACCCCGGAAATGGAATTCGTTGCCATCCGCGAGAACCAGCGGCTGGAAGCGATCCGCGATGCGGGCCTGCTGCAGCAGCACCCGGGCGAGGCGTTCGGCGCCTCGATCCAGCAGATCATCACGCCGGAGTTCGTGCGGGATGAAATCGCGCGCGGCCGCGCGGTGCTGCCCAACAACATCAACCATCCGGAAAGCGAGCCGATGATCATCGGCCGCAACTTCCTGACCAAGATCAATGCCAACATCGGCAACAGCGCCGTTTCCTCGGGAATCGCCGAGGAGGTAGAGAAACTGGTGTGGGCGATCCGCTGGGGCGGTGACACCGTGATGGACCTCTCCACCGGCAAGCACATCCATGAAACCCGCGAGTGGATCATCCGCAACTCGCCGGTGGCGATTGGTACCGTGCCGATCTACCAGGCGCTGGAGAAGGTCGATGGCCGCGCCGAAGCACTGACCTGGGAGATCTTCCGCGATACGCTGATCGAGCAGGCCGAGCAGGGCGTGGACTACTTCACCATCCACGCCGGCGTGCTGCTGCGCTACGTGCCACTCACCGCCAAGCGGGTGACCGGCATCGTCAGCCGCGGGGGCTCGATCATGGCCAAGTGGTGCCTGGCGCACCACAGGGAGAATTTCCTGTACACGCATTTCGAAGAGATCTGCGAAATCATGAAGGCCTATGACGTGACCTTTTCGCTGGGTGACGGCCTGCGCCCGGGCTGCATCGCCGACGCCAACGACGCCGCGCAGTTCGGTGAGCTGGAAACACTGGGCGAGCTGACGAAGATTGCCTGGAAGCATGATGTGCAGACCATGATCGAGGGCCCCGGCCACGTGCCGATGCAGCTGATCAAGGAGAACATGGACAAGCAGCTGCGTGAGTGCGGCGAGGCGCCTTTCTATACGCTGGGGCCGTTGACCACCGATATCGCACCGGGCTACGACCACATCACCAGCGCGATCGGCGCGGCGATGATCGGGTGGTTCGGCACGGCCATGCTCTGTTACGTGACGCCGAAGGAGCATCTCGGCCTGCCCAGTCGCCAGGACGTGCGCGACGGCATCATGGCTTATCGCATTGCCGCGCATGCAGCCGACCTGGCCAAGGGCCATCCGGGCGCGCAGGTTCGCGACAACGCGTTGAGCAAGGCGCGCTTCGAGTTCCGCTGGGAAGACCAGTTCCACCTTGGCCTGGATCCGGAGAAGGCCAAGGAGTTCCATGACGAGACGCTGCCGAAGGATGCGCACAAGCTGGCCCACTTCTGCTCGATGTGCGGCCCGCACTTCTGTTCGATGAAGATCACCCAGGATGTGCGTGACTACGCCGAGGCCGGCATGAAGGAGAAGTCGGAGGAGTTCCGCGCGGCTGGCGCAGAGGTCTACCAGCAGGGATGACGAGTAGCCGGGTGCCGGCCGCTGGCCGGCAGCCGGTTGTGCGGGGGCCGGGAAGCGTGCTGGCCAGCGGCCGGCACCACCGCTCATCACGCCGCTCCCCGCTATGCTCCGCGCATCACCCTGGGGGAAGGACACCATGCCTGTTGCCATGACCACCCGTTGGCTGGCCATTGCCCGCCGTCATCCTTCGGCCTGGCTGCTGGGCGCCCAGTTGATCGCGGTGCTGCTGTACCCCGCGCTGGATGACACCGCTGCCGGCCGCGCGGCGCTGGGCATGTTCGGCATGGCGGTACTGGGCCTGGCGCTGTGGGTGGTGCAGCGCAGCCCGCTGGGCACCTGGCTGGCACTGGTGCTGGCCATCCCGTCGGTGGTGTTCTCGCTGGCCGGTGCATTGCTCGACCGCAGCGCATTGCTGACCACCGCGCAGTTGCTGGAGAGCCTGCTGTACTTCTACACGGCCGGCGCCCTGATTGCGTACATGCTCCAGGACCACAAGGTCACCCGCGACGAACTGTTCGCCGCAGGCGCGACATTCACCTTGCTTGCATGGGCATTCGCGTTCGCATTCGCGGTATGCCAGCAGTGGTACCCGGGCAGCTTCCAGGGCACCGGCGGAGGCGCGCAGCGCAGTTGGATGGAGCTGCTTTATCTCAGCTTCAGCTTGCTGTCTGGAGTCGGCTTGAGTGACGTCGTGCCGTTGCGTCCACAGGCACGCGCACTGGTCATGCTGGAGCAGTTTTCCGGCGTGATGTACGTGGCTTTGGTGGTTTCGCGGCTGGTCGGATTGACCATGTTGCGGCGCATGTGAAAATGAACGCCAGATAAAAATTTCGCGCCCGAAAGGGCGCGAATGATGTCGCAAATTATGTGAATGCGTCGGCGAGAGAGAGCCTGATGTCGACCACGCGATAGGCGAGGTAACTTGCATAGGCTAGTATTCGCGCGCTCGATTGTTTTTGCGGTATGCGCCGATGCTTTGTGCGGAGTCTGGCTTTTCGCTGTTCCCAGGACGGGGCGGTATCGAAGGCAACACTGCCCGGGACCTGTCTCTACTGTGTAGCAGAAAATGAACAGCAGCGAAATCCAGCCCCCGGTATCCGATCGGATACGGATAGGAGAGTGCACCGTCACTCTGTCCTCGCGCGAAGTCGAGGTCGTCGGCGCGCGTCGCCCGCGCCGGCTGACGCCGAAGGCCCTGGGCGTGCTGCGCGTGCTGCTGCGGCAGCCGGGCCGTGTTGTCACCCGCGACGAGTTGTTCGCCGAGGTATGGCCGGACACGCTGCCGACCAACGATGTGCTGACCCAGGCCGTCACCCAGCTGCGCAAGGCGTTCAGCAACGACGACGACAACGGCCAGGCCTACATCGAAACCATCGCCAAGACCGGCTATCGGCTTCTGGTCCCGGTACAGGTGCTGGACGATGCCGAGCCCGTGGCCGCAGGCGTCCCTGACGACGAAGGCATGGCCGCGCAGCCGGTGACCACTGCTGCGTTGCCTGCGCATCCACAGGCAGCGCGCCGCCGCTGGCGCCATATCCGTCGGCGCGTGCTGCTGGCGTTGGGCGTGTTGATGCTGGCCACGCTGCTGGTGTTGACCACGCTGCTGCTGCGCCGTGCACCGGCCGGCAGTTCGCCGGTGGAGGCTGCCGTCGAGAACGGTACGCGGGTGATCGGCAGCCCGCAGCGGCCGTATCGGTTGATCACCGCGACCAGCGGCTTTGAAACCTATCCCACGCTGTCACCGGACGGTTCTCTGGTGGCCTATGAGGGCGCCAACGAGGATGGCAACGGCGGTGGCGCGATCAAGCTGCAGACCTCCGGCAACGCGCCGGCGCGCCAGTTGCTGGCGCCACCAGCCGGTGCCGTCGATCGCTTCCCGAACTGGTCGCCGGATGGCCGCGAAATCGCCTTCGCGCGGTTCTCCGCCGACGGCGGGTGCCAGGTACTGATCGCCAGCGCCACCGGTGGCGCACTGCGCCAGGCCACACGCTGCGATGGCACGGAGCTGCTCAGTTTCGACTGGACGCCAGATGGGCGTGGCCTGGTGTTCGGCAGCATGGTCGGTCGCTACGCGCACCGTGGCATCCGTGTGCTGGACCTGGCCAGTGGCCAGTGGCGCGCGCTGGCCTACAGCGTCGATGAGGATGACTTCGACTACGCACCGCGGTATTCGCCCGATGGGCAATGGCTGGTGTTCGTGCGCAACCCGCAGCTGGGTGATCTGTGGCGGGTGCCGGCCGCGGGCGGTACGCCCGAGCAGTTGACCGATGAAGCGGCAGAGCTGCGCGGCTGGGCCTGGCTGGACGATGGCCGCACCATCGTCTTCGGTCGTCGTGTCGATAGCGAGGCGCGGCTCTATTACCTGGATGTCGAGCGGCACACGCTGCGCGATGCCGGCCTGGATGATGCGCAATGGCCGGCCGTGTCACGACGCGGTGGCATGCTGGCCTTCGTTCACCGGCGCGCACAGTTCGGCGTGTTCAAGGTGCCCATGCAGGGCAGCGGCGCGCCCGAGCGCCTGTTTGCCTCCAGCGGCCGCGATGGGCAGCCGATGGCAGCGCCCGATGGGCGCCAGCTGGTCTTTACCTCCGATCGCTCCGGCAGCTTCGCGCTGTGGTGGGCGGACATGCAGCGGCCCGATTCGCTGCGTCCCATCGAAGGCCTGCGGCCCGAAGCGCGGCAGGCACCGGACTGGTCGGCCGACAGCCGGCAGTTGCTGGTGGTTGGCCGCGATGCGCATGGGCGCACGGTGCTCTATGAAATCGCGCCACGCGATGAACGCCTGCAACCCTTGCCGGTTCCGGCCGAACAGCCGTTGCAGGCACTGTATGGCGCCTCGCCGCAGCAGCTGTTTGTGGTCGAGCGCGATGCCGACCAGCGCACGCGGTTGAGCCTGTTCGATCGCAGCGTCCAGCCCTGGCGCCGCTTGGCCAGCATCGATGGGGTGTCGCAGGCGCGCTTTGACCGGAGCAGTGGCCGCGTGTTGTTCACCCGCTTGGCCGCCGGTGGCCTGTGGTCGGCGGATGCCGCGTTGTCCCCGGCCAGCGTGCAGCAGATCAGCGATGACCGGCCCAGCCGCTGGCGATACCGGGCCTGGACCGTGACCGGCAACAGCGGCATCGGCTACCTCGGTACCTCTACAACGTGTGGCACCACCTTCGTGCGCATCCAGCCCGGCCGCGAGGAGGCGGAACGCTGCCTGGACGCAGAACGGCTCAGCGCCGGCAACGGGCTCAGTGCCAGCGCCGACGGAAAGGACCTGTTCGTGGCGATGGCGGTCAGCGATGGCGCTGACATCGGCGTGATGCGGTTGCCCGAACGCCCGCCTGCACTGTTTCCCGCATTCTCCAAGTTGTTGTTGTTCAAGGGAAACGGGCCTTCGTAATTTCTTCGTCGGGATCTCGTCGCGAATTCGTGGCGATCTCGTCGGACCTTCCTGACGCGGTGCCGCCTGATTTGGCAAAACGGAGTCCTGTACTAGGCAAATCCGTGGTGCCCCCATGCGTCAACTCTCGCTGGCCGATCGCGGCCAAACTGTTTCCCTGGACCGGTCGCTCGACGAAGTCGCACCGACCTGCCTGGGCGTGGCCCGGCTGGGCAGCCTGCAGACCGCCGGCTCCAGCTTCACTGTCTGGATGCAGGTGCGTGGCAGCTCGTGGGTCGAGGCCAAGGAAGGGCGCTTCCGCCTGCGCCAGGGCGAGTGGATCGCCTTCGAGAAGGAATCGCGGCCGCTGGTGCAGGCCGGTCGCAACGGGTTGTGCGTCGGCCTGAACCTGAACATCGAAGCGCTTCGCGTGCTGACCGAGATGGCCGACTGCGGCCTGTATGCAGGTCGTGGCCGGATGAACCGTACTGATGCCCGCGTGGCGCTGCGCCTGTGGCGCGATGCGCTGGCCAGCGGCCAGCCGGCGCAGGCCCTGCGCCCGCTGCTGCTGCACCTCGCGGGCCTGCAGCGTGGCCTGGCCGACAACGTGCAGCGCTGCCCGGGCCGCTCGCGCAGCCGCAAGCGCCAGGTGTTCGGCCGCATGCAGCGCGCGCGCCTCTATCTGGAAGGCAACAGCCACCGGGTGGTGCGCATCGGCGAACTGGCCGAGCTGACCAACTTCTCCAGCTGGTACCTGTCCAAGACCTTCCAGAGCCTGTACGAGGAAAGCCCGCAGTCGCTTTCGGCACGACTGCGCCTCGAACGCGCCGCTGACCTGCTGCGCGACACCGACATGATGGTGGGCGAGGTCGCTGCCGCCAGCGGTTTCGACAACTGCTGCAGCTTCGCGCGTGCGTTCCGCGCCCGCTACGGCCAGTCCGCATCGCGCTTCAGGGAGAACGGCGGCTTGCTCCCGCCACAATCCGCAAAGTCTCCGGTTGGTTCGCGCAAATACAGCGCTGCAACGCAATCGTAACGTGCTGGGGTGTTTTAACACGCTGCTAACACGTACCTTGGAGAGATTGATGAACGTTCGTAATCCCGCAGTGCGGTTCGGCTTGCTGCCGGCCGGCATTGCGCTGGCGCTGGCGCCGGCCTTTGCTTCCGCCCAGGAAGCAAAGGGCACCACCGATCTGGACCGCATTTCGGTCACCGGCTCGCGCATCCGCGGCGCCTCGGTGGAAACCCAGCAGCCGATCCTGACGATGACCCGCGAATCCCTGGAAAAGCAGGGCTTCTCGAGCGTCGCCGACGTGCTGAACAACCTGACCTCGGCCGGCTCCCCGGCCATCTCGCGTTCGGAGTCGCTGGCTTCGGGCGAGAACGTGGGCGGCTACTACGTCGACATCCGCAACCTGGGCGCCCAGCGCACCCTGGTGCTGATGAACGGCAAGCGTCTGGGCGCAACCACTGCGGGCTACCAGGATCTGAGCCAGATCCCGATGTCGGCCGTTGAGCGCATCGAAATCCTGAAGGACGGCGCCTCGTCGATCTACGGCTCTGACGCCATCGCCGGCGTGGTCAACGTGATCACCCGCAAGAACTTCGACGGCGGCGAAGCCAACGTCTACGTCGGCCAGTACGGCAAGGGCGACGGCGACACCGAAACCTATTCGATGACCCTCGGTGCCCGCGGCGAACGCGGCAGCCTGACCCTGTCGGCCGAGTACTCGAAGCAGGATCCGGTGTGGGCCAAGGACCGCTGGTACAGCCGCGACGGCTCGTTGGGTCCGAACTCGACCTCGGCCACCTGGAGCCCGATCAGCCAGAACGGCAGCTGGTGCAACCCGACCCAGGTCAACTGCGGCGACTCCAAGCAGGCTGTCTGGAAGACCCTGAACGCCGGCGGCAACCCGAAGAACCCGAATGACTACCATGTCATTACGCCGGACGAATTCGCCAACTCCAACGAGCAGATGACCCTGCTGACCGGTGTGAAGCGCAAGTCGGTCTACATCAACGGCACGTACGACTTCACCGATTCGATCAGCCTGAACACCGACGTGCTCTACAACGAGCGCCAGACGTTCCAGCAGATCGCCGGCTACCCGTTCCAGTCCAACTCCTTCGGCACCCCGCTGGAGGGTTCGAGCGCCTTCAACCCGGTCGGCCAGGACGTCAGCTTCCGTCGCCGCCTGTGGGAAGTGCCGCGTACCACTGACAGCCAGCTGAAGACCCTGCGCTTCGCTCCGACCCTGACCGGCTTCTTCGAGCTGGGCGGCAAGACCTTCGACTGGGACGTCGGCGCGCTGTGGAACCGCAACGAGTCGATCAAGAGCAACCGCGGCGACATGAGCCTGATCGCTGCAGGCCAGGCCCTGGGCCCGTCGTTCATCGATGCCGGCGGCGTTGCACGCTGCGGCACCTCGGCCAAGCCGATCCTGGGCGACTGCCGCCCGTGGAACCCGCTGCTGCCGTACGGTGTTGATGGCCAGGGTTCGCTGGCGAACCAGGAGCTGCAGGACTTCCTGTTCCCGACCTTCACCACCCGCGGCGTCACCAAGACCACCAGCTTCACCGCCAACCTGTCCGGTTCCATCGTGACCCTGCCGGCCGGCGACCTGGGCTTCGCGCTGGGTGTCGAGCACCGCAAGGAAGAAGGCAATTACGTGCCGGACGCCTTCGCGCAGTCGGGCCAGTCCACCGGCCTGGGCCAGAAGCCGACCCGCGGCCAGTACGATCTGAACGAGGTCTACCTCGAACTGAACGTGCCGCTGCTGGCCGACATGGCCTTCGCCAAGGAACTGACCCTGAACGTTGCCAGCCGTTACTCGGACTACAGCAACTTCGGTGGCACCACCAACAGCAAGTTCGGTCTGACCTGGCGTCCGCTGGATGAACTGCTGGTCCGCGGCACCTACGCCGAGGGCTTCCGCGCTCCGACCATCAGCGACCTGTACGGTGGCCTGAGCTCGAGCTTCGAGTCCTACATCGATCCGTGCGGCGTGAACGCCCCGGGCAGCGTTGCCGGCAATGCCGCGTGCACCGCCGCTGGCGCTCCGGCCAACTATGTGCAGCTGGGCCAGGGCAACCTGCCGTGCTCGACCCTGCCGTGCCAGTCGGGTGACCAGTTCGTCTCGGGTGCCAACCCGAACCTGAAGCCGGAAACCTCCAAGAGCACCACTTTCGGCCTGGTGTGGAGCCCGCGCTGGGTGCAGGGCCTGGACGTCTCGCTGGATTGGTACAAGTACGAAATCAGCGACATGATCATCGCTGACAGCGTCGACCGCATCCTGCGTGACTGCTACGTGCTGGGCAACTCCGAGCGTTGCTCGAGCGTGACCCGTGCGGCTGACGGCCACGTCAGTGCGATCACCTACGGCACCGCCAACCTCGGCAAGATGGAAACCGAAGGTTACGACCTGGGCATCAAGTACCGCCTGCCGGAACTGGCCATCGGTCAGTTCAGCATCGACTGGACCACCAGCTACACCGCCAAGTACGACGAGCAGGGCCAGAACAGCGCGGGTGACAACATCATGATCGGCCGCGTCGGCGAGCCGGGCCTGTTCCGCGTGCGTTCGAACCTGGGCGTCAACTGGCAGTACGGCGATTTCGGTGTGAACTACACCGCGCGCTACTACTCCGGTATGAAGGAAAGCTGCATCTCGCTGGCTGATGGCTGGTGCGATGCGCCGAACCACATGGCCAATGGCGAAACCGATCCGCTGCGTCACACCGGCTCCAACACCTTCCACGACCTGCAGGTCAGCTGGAAGGCGCCGTGGGATGCGACGATCGCCCTGGGTGCGAACAACGTGTTCGACCACAAGGGTCCGCTGCAGTACTCGGCTCCGAACTCGGCGTTCGCCTACTACGGCGGCTTCGATGTGGGTCGCTTCCTGTACATGAAGTACACCCAGCGCTTCTGATCCATCGAAGTGCGGTAGCAACACGGGGAGGGCGGGCCGCAAGGTCCGCCCTCTTTTTTGTAGGGGAATTCCGGAAACTGTTGGAAGGTGAGCGCAGTCACGGTCCTGTCGTGTCGCAATCGACACAGTCAGGAGGTCCAATACCGGACGCTTGCATGTGGAGAGGGATATGAAGAACACGTTGCTGCGCCAGGCATCAGCCGCTGTACTGATCTATGCGACGCTGGTGGGCGCGGTGTTCGCACAGGGCCTCGGGGTCTGTGGTGGCGGGCTTTATTGCGAAGAGTTCCGCCAGCAGTGCCTGGCCAGTGGCAAGTCACCGGTCATCTGCGAGTCGCAGTATCGGCGTTGCGTGCAGGATGCCTGCGGTACCCGCTGACATGGAAAGGGCGCACCGTGTGGGTGCGCCCTCTGTCGTCAGGACATCATCCAGCACGCTCAGGCGTCGCTGGGCACCAGTCCCATCAGTGCATTGGCGTGCTCGCGCCATTGCGGCAGTTTGTTCAGCACGCCTGCGCGCTGCAGGTAGTCCTCGTCCACCGGATCGCCATTGACCAGCGCCAGGGCCACGTGCACCGCGCCGGTCACCCAGAAGCTGCGGGTGTTGGCGCGCTGCGGCTGCAGGTGGAATGCCACCGCTTCGATGATCGGCATCGGCAGGCCCCACAGGCCCAGCAGGTAGGCGCCGGCCTCGGCATGGCCTGGGCGGGTATCGCCGGCCAGCGCGGGCTCGCTGCGCTCGTTGCGCACGCCGGGCAGCAGCAGGCCGATGTCGGCCAGCAGTGCGGCAGTCGCCCCCAGTTCGGCGCTGGACTCGGGCAGCAGGCGTGCGGCCAGCCGGGAGGCGAGCAGTGCGCGCTGCTGCAGTGAGTTGCGCTCGGCAGCCGACAGCGTCGGCGCGGAGAACACTTCGCTGGCCAGCACCAGGTCACGCAGCGTGGCCAGGCCCAGCCGGGTGACCGCGGTGCGCAGGTCGGCAATGGTGCGGCCCTGGCTGAAGAACGCCGAGTTCGACAGTTGCAGCACCTTGGCCGCGATGGCCGGATCGGCGGCGACCAGCTTGGCCACATCGGCACTGTCGGTATCGTCGTCATGTTCCAGGGCCTGGGTC
This sequence comes from Stenotrophomonas maltophilia group sp. RNC7, assembly GCF_030910085.1. Taxonomy (NCBI): domain Bacteria; kingdom Pseudomonadati; phylum Pseudomonadota; class Gammaproteobacteria; order Lysobacterales; family Lysobacteraceae; genus Stenotrophomonas; species Stenotrophomonas maltophilia group sp. RNC7. The sequence goes on from NZ_JAVFVN010000485.1 coordinate 12,486, forward strand.
AGGCTCAGGTACAGGTGCGGTGGCGATGGCAGTTTCTCGATACGGCCGATGGCATCGCGCAGGCGCGGGCTGTCCAGCACTTCGCGCAGTTCTTCCAGGCTGGTCAATGCCTCCAGCAGCACTTCCGGCGCCAGCGGCAGCGGCAGGAAGCGGTGGGCGACACCGATCAGGCGCGCCGGCGGCGGGCGGTTGCCATGGTGTGCATCGACCAGCGCGATGCGGATGGTTTCCGGGCGCAGTGTCCGGATCTGGCCCAGCAGCGTGGTGGCATTGAGATCGGGCAACTGCGGGCAGACGATCACCGCGTCCACGCCCTGCGTGGCCACCGCGGTCATCGCGGTCTGGCCATCGGCGGCGGTCAGCGGCTGCCAGTCTTCCCCAAGATCGGCAATGAATTCGGTCAGCTCAGCCGGCAGGCTGGCTGCATCCCCAACAAGCAGAATACGCACGACACATTCCCCTGGCTGTCTCGACGATGGATGTCGATGACGTGTGAAGTGACGCAATTTACCTAATACGGCAGCAAGAGTGATGTGCCGTCATCATGAAACGTGACCCGCATCGCTCCGGCGGGGTATCGCCGGAGCGATCCGGTTCAGGCTCAGGCCTTGCTGTCGAGATGGCGCTGGTGCGCCTCGATCAGGATCTGCTTGGCCTCAGCGGCGCCACCCCAACCGTCCAGCTTGACCCACTTGCCCTTCTCCAGATCCTTGTAATGCTCGAAGAAGTGGCCAATGCGCTCCAGCCAGTGGCTCGAGACCTGGGCGATGTCTTCGACGTGGGCGTAGCCGCTGAAGATCTTCGAGACCGGCACGGCGAGGATCTTCTCGTCGCTGCCTGCCTCATCGCTCATCTTCAGCACACCGACCGGACGGCAGCGCACGACCGAGCCCGGCACCAGCGGCAGCGGCAGCACCACCAGCACGTCGGCCGGATCGCCGTCGCCACACAGGGTGCTCGGCACGTAGCCGTAGTTGCACGGATAGCGCATCGGGGTGGACAGGATGCGGTCGACGAAGATCGCGCCGGTTTCCTTGTCCACTTCGTACTTCACCGGCTCCGAGTCCTTCGGGATCTCGATGATGACGTTGATTTCTTCCGGCGGGTTCTTGCCGGGCGAGACGAGTTCCAGGCCCATGGTGTGCTCCAGGTGGGGATATAGACGGATAGCTCACCATTTTATGCCTTTGCCGGGCGCTGTGCAGGGTAGGGCTGGGCCGACCTGCGCGCCCGCCCCTGGCGGAGCGGGTGGGGCGGGGTTTCCCGATGGGTTCGACCCGGTCCCCGCGGCAGGCTGGACGTCCTTGCCAAGGAGACTTGCCATGAACTGGAACCGCTTGGGCTGTTGTGCCTTGCTGCTGCTGGCGCCGCTGCCCGCGTTCGCGCGCGGGTTGCATGTCAACCTGATTGACTATCCCTCCGACGAGGCCGGATGGGACCGTGCCTTTGCGCTGGAGGACGCGGTCGCCGGCGAATTCGCCGCATGGTGTGCCGACACCTTGTGTGAAGGTGATTACAGCAACTACCGGGTGATGGAGTTCCGCTGCGCCGTGCTCGCCCACCGCGGCACCGTGCAGCGCTGTGTCTGGGTGGTGGCCGCCAGCGAGCTGGAGGTTGAGCCCGACACGGGACACGTGCGGATCGACAACGGGAGCTGGGTCTGTCCGGTCGAAATGCAGCCCGGGGTGCCCGTCGACGCGTTCTACGCCTCCCTGGAAGCGCCGGGCGGCCTGACCGCGCCTTTGCCTGGGCTTGACCACGGCATCTTCGATGGCTTGCCTGAATGCCTGCGCACGCAGGGGAGGGTGGGCTGATGGGGAGCTTCCGTAGATGCTGGCTGTTGTGTGGCGTGCTGTCTGTCAGCCTGCCGTGCGCCGGTGTCGCGCAGGCTGCGCCTGCGTTCGTCGATGCGCGGGATTACGCCGGCCCGGGGGGCGGCCACGAGCGTTTCCTTGCTGCCGAGCGGCAACTGGTGCGTGGCTTCGATGAGGTATGTGGCGATACCTTCTGCGAGGGCGAGTACATCAATCTGTGGGCCATGCGCCTGCGCTGTTCCGTGGACCAGGCCGCGGGGGTGGTTGTCCAGTGTGTATGGACCTTCGCCGGTAGCAACACCAGGGTAAAGTCCAGCGGCCTGATCACGGTCAACCGCGGACGCTATGCCTGCGTGCTGCCGCTGGCAACCGGAACACGCCTGGAAACCCTGTTGCAGGTGTGGGAAACGGGGGAGGGGTTCGATGCGTTGCACGCGCCGCTGCCCGGCACGACTGCCAATACGTACGACGCACTGGTTGATTGCCTGTAGCCCCGGCAACGATACGAATGTGACTTATTCGCATTACCGGAGTAGCATGCGCGGTGCCTCCCGTCTGTCGTCCCGGCTCCGCGCATGTCCTCCAATGCTGCCTCCCTCACTGAGCTGCTGATCCGCGAGCGGCCAGCGCTGCTGCGCCGGGTGCAGCGCATCCTCGGGGGTGACAGCGGCGCCGAGGACGTGATCCAGGCGGTGTGGTTCAAGGCCCGTGGGGTCGATGACAGCCAGGCGATCGGCAACCCGCGGGCCTATCTGTATCGGCTGGCCGCCAACCTTGCCACTGACCACGGCCGCGAATCGAGCCGCCGCAACCGGCTGCTGGCCGACCACTACCTGTGGGGGGCCGACGAGGTGATCTCCACCGAGGAGCAGGCCATGGCACAGGATGAGCTGCAGCGGGTGCTCGATGCGGCGGGTCACCTGCCGGAGCCGACCCGCACCATCTTCCGGCTCAACCGCCTGCAGGGCCTCACCCAGGCCGAGATCGCACGCCGCCTGGGGGTCTCGGTGACCACCGTCGAGAATCATGTGCGCTCCGCGCTGCAGCGCCTGGCCTGGGCGCGCAGCGGTCGATGAGCGCGCCGGCTTGGGGCTGGCCTTCGCGCAGACGTCTTGATCACTGGACCGTGGATGCGGTCCAGTTCCCCCGCCTGCGCTTGAATGCGCCTGTCCGCCAGCCGATGAGCCCGCCGAACATGCAGCCCGCCGCCAATGACGATGCCCTGGCCGAACAGGCCCGGGACTGGATCGCGTGGCTGGCCTCGGGTGACATCAGCGATGCACGCATGCAGGCGTTCGAGCACTGGTTGCAACAGCCGGGGCACCGCAGGGCCTTCGAACACGAGCGCGCGTTGTGGCGCAGTGTCGGGCCGCGCCCACAGGCCGCCGGGGCCAGCGGACGGCGTCGGCCGCATCGACTGCGCTGGGCGATGGCTGTGGCGGCAATGCTGGCGATGCTGGTGGCATGGCCGGAGGCGTGGCTGCGCCTGCAGTCCGATCATCGCAGCACGCATCAGGTGCAGCACGTGCGGCTGCCCGATGGCAGTCGGGCGGTGCTGGATGCGGACAGTGCGATTGCCGTGCGCTTCGATGCGAACGCCCGCGAGGTCGAGCTGCTGCGCGGGCGCGCCTGGTTCGAGGTCAGCCCGGATGCACAGCGGCGTTTCAGCGTGCGCGCAGGCAATGGCCTGGTCGAGGACATCTCGACCGCGTTCACCGTGGCGCGTGGAGACGAGGGGGTGGAAACCCAGGTTGGGCAGGGCAGGGTGCGCGTGGCCAGCCCGGCCGACGGTTGCTGGACCTACCTGCAGCAGGGGCAGCGTGCCGTCTACACTGAACGTGGCGGGGTCATGCGACGGGCTGACGTGACTGCCGACAGCGTCGGCGCCTGGCGCCAGGGCGAGCTGCTGCTGGAGCAGGCCAGCGTCGCCGATGCGGTGCAGTGGGTGGGGCGCTATCGCGCGGGACCGACCTTCGTGCGCGGTGATCTGTCACGTCTGCCTGCAGTGAGTGCTGCGTTGCGCATCGACCGCCCGGAGCAGGCATTGGATGCACTGGCGGCAACGGCAGGTCTTCAGGTTACTCGTCTTCCATTCGGCGTCGCCATCGTGCAGTAGCTCCACGCCACGCGTGGATGAGCGTCTCTGTGCCGACCAACGGTCGGCACCCACCGCCACCGGCCGACCAACGGTCGGCAACCACCGCGCACCGTCGGCATCCCCTGCGACCGCAAATCGCTCTTGGGGTTGTCGCGTGCCCAGCCGTCTTACCCGGCGAACGTACCCGCCGTCGCCACGTACGTCGCCGTGTCCGCCCGTGTTGCGGATGACGCCGCGTTCGCGGCACCGATTACCTGACAGGTTCTTCCATGTTCGACTCCCACCGCTCGGGCCGCGTACTGCGCCCGTCCCGTCTGTGCATTGCGTTGCTTGCCGCCGGGCTGGCCAGCACGACGCCACCCGCACTGGCGCAGAGCGCCCGCAGCGACCACGCGGCCGTACTGCGCTTCGAAATTCCTGCACAACCGCTGGATGAGGCGCTGCGCAGCTACATGCGCCAATCCGGCGTGCAGGTGGTGTACCCCGCATCGCTGGCACACGGCGCAACCTCCCACGCGGTCAGCGGCAGCCTGTCGGCCAACCAGGCGTTGCAGCACCTGCTGCAGGGCAGTGGTGTGGCGGTGCGCCGGGTCAGCGCCGATGCGGTCACTCTGGAGGCAGCAACGCCGGTGCGGGCCGATAGCGGTGTGATCGTCACCGGCACGCTGAGTGTGGCCGGCGACCGCGTCGACAGTGGTGCGAACAACGATGAAGCACGCCTGCTCGACAGCTACCGCAGCGTGGGTTCGATCACCACGCTCGACCGCGCGCACCTGGAGCGCTTCCGCGGCACCTCCAACGGTGACATCGTCAAGGGTGTGGCCGGTGTCACCGCCGGTGATCCGCGCGTCGGCAATGGCTTCGACGTCAACATCCGTGGCATCCAGGGCCAGGGCCGCGTACCGGTGATCATCGACGGTGGCCAGTCCAGCATGGATACCTACCGCGGCTATGCGGGCCAGTCACAGCGCACCTACCTCGACCCCGACCTGATCTCCAGCCTGACCATCACCAAGGGCCCAAGCCTGCAGGCCAACGCCTCCGGTGGCATCGGCGGTATGGTCGAGATGGAGACGCTGAAGATCGGTGACGTGCTGCGCGAAGGGCGCGACTTCGGCGTGCGCGTGCGCAGTGGCCTGGCCAATGGCAGTGCCAACAACCTGCCGTCCTTCAGTGCGACGCCGCGCACCGATCGTAGCGCCACCGGCAGCCAGTTCTTCAACGTGGCCGGTGCCGGTCACTGGGAGCGCTTCGACCTGGTTGCGGCCTACGCGTACCGGGACAACGGCAACTATTTCTCCGGCAAGCACGGCTACGATGATTTCCCGCAGACCCGTCGTACGCTGGCGCCGCTGAATCCGCCGCGCACCGAAGTGTTCAACACCTCCTCGCGTTCGAAGTCGGCGCTGCTCAAGGGCACCTGGCGCATCGATGACACGCAGAGCCTGGAAGCCGGCTACCGCCGCTATGAAGGCACGGCCGGCGAGATCATGGCCTCGCAGATCATCCGCGTCGACCGTGACCGCATCCCGCAGTGGGACCCGGGCCACGTCGACATGGACAGCTACACCCTGCGCTATCGCTTCGATCCGGACAGCGAGCTGATCGACCTGCGCGTCAATGCAGCGTACACCGACACCGACAGCGTGATGTACAACAGCCTGACCGGCATCACGCCGTGGTACTTCGATCGCCGCACCGAGTGGTACGACGCGCCCAGTTTCAGTGGCGATCCCGGCTACAAGGATGCCTACCGGAACCCGCTGCGGCAGAAGCGCTTCAACCTGGATGCCAGCAACACCTCGACGTTCGACACCCGCGCCGGAGCGTTCACGCTCGACTATGGCCTGTCCTACAGCGACGAAGATATCGCCCCGGGCGACTCGGGCCCGATCAAGCATGACGACCTGGTCAACAACCGCTTCCTGCGCAACGCCGAGCGCAAGGAATACAGCGCCGTGGCCTCGCTGAAGTGGCAGCCCGATGAGCATTGGGAACTGCTGGCCGGCGGCCGCTGGAACCGCGTGGAGGTGCATGACCGCAACCGCCTGGCCACGCCTGATACCTATGAGGTGCAGGGCCAGTACCGCTACACCGAGCTGCTCAACGGCAACCCGGCACTGCCCTCGTGGCGCGCCAAGCGCATCGCGTTGCTGAACTGGTATCCGGATGCCAATGGCAATTTCACCCAGGAATCGCTGCTGGCCTCGCCGTACAAGAAGGGCACGGTGGGCGACATCGGTGGGTGGAACTTCTATGACGCCGGCAAACCGCAGGATCTGGAAGTGCCGGTCAGCTGGACCTGGTCGCCGCCGATCCGCCGCCGTGACACCGCGTTCTCGCCGACTGCCAGCGTGGCCTACCGCTTCAGCGAAGACACCCTGGTCTATGTGAAGTACGCCGAGGGCACCAAGCTGCCGAGCCTGTTCGAGACCACGCTGGGCCTGTTCACCGCCGCCAAGCCGGTGGGTGAGCTGAAGCCGGAGCGTGCGCGCAGCTGGGAAATCGGTGCCAGCACCCTCCGCTACGACCTGTTCACCGCCGGCGACCGCCTGGCGCTGAAGCTGGCGTACTTCGATACCCGCATCGACGACCTGATCACCCGTGACTACCGCACGCTGTCGGCCGGCCTGATCCGCAACGTCGATCAGTTCAAGGTCTCGGGCATGGAGTTCCAGTCCAGCTATGACAGCGGCAAGGTCTTCGCCGACCTGTCCGCGCACTACTACTTCAAAGCCAAGACCTGCGCGCCGGACATCGCCGCCGAGCGCCGGGCCTATGGCGCACAGCGCAGGAACGATGAGCTGGCCCACACGCCCAACTGCGTGGACGGCGGCTTCGAGGGGTCGTACACCAACACCCAGAACCCGCCGCGCTACATGGTCAACCTGACCCTGGGCTCGCGCCTGTTCGACGAGCGCCTGACCTTCGGCACCCGCATGGTCCACAACGCTGGCCCGATCAGCACGCTGGACAAGGACTGGAACGTGGGCCTGTCGGCGATCCAGCAGCTGTACCGGCCGAACACCTTGGTCGACCTGTTCGCCAGCTGGAGCTTCAACGACCAGCTGTCGGTGGAAGCCGGCGTGGACAACCTGACCGACCGCTATTACCTGGACCCGCTGGCCCTGGGCGTGATGCCGGCGCCGGGTCGCACCGCAAGGCTGGCGTTGACCTGGAAGTACTGATCTGCGGGGTCGGCTCCCTTTCCTGCGGAAAGGGCTCTGACCCCAGCGCGAGACAACGGTAGCGCCGGGCCATGCCCGGCGCCCCCATCAGGGCACTTACAGCCCGCTCGACGCCTTCACCGCATCTTCGTGCAGCGACTCGTTCAGCTCATCCACCACGGTGGTCCATGCCGCATCGGCCTGCAGCGACTCGGACAGGAACTGGCGCTGGGCATCATTCCAGTACGGCGCCTCGACCACTTCGACGTCGGTGGCCAGCTGGTGCTCGCGGATGAAGCGGGCGATGCCCTCGGCGCTGGCGTCCAGGCCCAGCTGCAGGAACAGGTTGGTCATGCGCGGTTCGGTGGTGATCATCGTCGATTCCGGATGGACAAGGGGATGGCCCATTATCGGTGTAGACGGCCTTGGGGAAAGCCCCGTGGCAGACGTCTACAGCAGGACGACCCTCCTGGCATTCCCCCATGAACGCACACATCGCTCCCGAAGACAGCCGCAGCCTGCGGCTCAAGGCCGCCACCCGCGACAGCCACGGTGCGCTGGACAAGCGCATCATGGCCGGTGACATCTTCGCCGATCGCAGCAACTTCGCCCGTTTCCTGCGCGTGCAGTATCGCTTCCACCGCAGCATCGATGCGCTGTATGCCAACCCTGCGCTGGGCGCACTGCTGCCCGATCTGGGCGCGCGCCGCCGACTGAGACAGGTCGCGCGCGACCTGCAGGATCTGGAGCAGACGCTCCCGGGCGCGGACATCGACGCGCTGCCCTCGGACCTCGCGCTGCCGACTGCGTTGGGTTGGCTGTACGTGGCCGAAGGCTCCAATCTGGGCGGCACCATCCTGTACAAGATGGCGGCCAAGCTCGGCCTGAACCGTGATTTCGGCGCCCGCCACCTGGCCGCCCATCCCGATGGCGCAGCGCGCCACTGGCGCGAGTTCACCGCTGCGCTGGACGCGGTGCCGCTGAGTGCCGAGCAGGACCAGCAGGTGATCGATGCAGCCGACGCTGCGTTCCGCAGCGTGCATCGCCACGTCGAAGTGGAATTCGCCTGATGCGCGGCGCGCGCCCACAGGTGCAGCGCTGATGCGCTGGCTCTGGTTCGCGCTGGGCTGGCTGATGGTCGGCCTCGGGGTGATCGGCGCATTGCTGCCAGTCATGCCGACCACCATCTTCCTGATCCTCGCGGTGGGCTGCTTCGCGCGCAGCTCGCCGACGTTCGAGCAGCGCCTGCTGGCGCATCCACGCTACGGCCCGTCGCTGCGGCTGTGGCGCGAGCAGGGCGCCGTGTCGGGCAAGGGCAAGGCGTTTGCCAGCGCAGGCATGGCGGCGGGCTTTGCCCTGTTCTGCTGGGGCGCGCATCCGTCGTGGCGCCTGTTGCTTGGCGTGGGCCTGTTCTTTGCCGCCAGCGCCGGTTACGTGCTCAGCCGGCCGGCACCGCGACCGGAGCCCAATCCGGTCGTGGAAGTGGACGACGCCAACGATCCTCGCGCGGCCCGCCGCCGCGCCGCATCCCCCGATACCGCTGGAACCCGAGACGATGCTGCCTGCTGACCGGGCCCGGGCGGTGGCCGCCATCGGGGTCGGATCCCTTTCCGCAGGAAAGGGATCCGACCCTGTCAAGCCTGCCATCCGCGCGTCGCGTGGATCTACAGCAGCGGCACCAGCAGCAGCGCCACGATGTTGATGATCTTGATCAGCGGGTTGATCGCCGGGCCGGCGGTGTCCTTGTACGGGTCACCAACAGTGTCGCCGGTCACCGCGGCCTTGTGCGCTTCGCTGCCCTTGCCACCGAAGTGGCCATCCTCGATGTATTTCTTGGCATTGTCCCAGGCGCCGCCGCCGGTGGTCATCGAAATGGCCACGAACAGGCCGGTGACGATCGTGCCGATCAGCAGGCCGCCCAGTGCGCGCGGCCCCAGCAGCAGGCCGACCACCACCGGCACGGCGACCGGCAACAGCGAGGGCACGATCATTTCGCGGATCGCCGAGCGGGTCAGCATGTCCACCGCCTTGTCGTACTGCGGCTTGCCGGTGCCCTGCATGATGCCGGGAATCTCGCGGAACTGGCGGCGCACTTCTTCCACCACTGCGCCTGCCGCGCGGCCGACCGCTTCCATCGCCATCGCACCGAACAGGTAGGGAATCAGGCCGCCGATCAACAGGCCGATGATCACCGTGTGGTCGCTGAGATCGAAGCGGAATTCCTGGCCGGGATTGGCTGCCTGCAGGTTGTGGGTGTAGTCGGCGAACAGCACCAGTGCCGCCAGCGCCGCCGAGCCGATCGCATAGCCCTTGGTCACGGCCTTGGTGGTGTTGCCCACCGCATCCAGTGGATCGGTGATGTCGCGGATCTCCGAAGGCAGCTCGGCCATTTCGGCGATGCCACCGGCGTTGTCGGTGATCGGGCCGTAGGCATCGAGGGCGACGATCATCCCTGCCATCGACAGCATGGCGGTTGCGGCAATGGCGATGCCGTAAAGGCCGCCCAGTGCGAATGCGCCCCAGATCGCCGCACACACCGCCACCACCGGCAGCGCGGTGGATTTCATCGAGATGCCGAGGCCGGCAATGATGTTGGTGCCGTGGCCGGTGGTCGAGGCCTGCGCCACGTGCTGCACCGGCTTGTACTGGGTGCCGGTGTAGTACTCGGTGATCCACACGATCAGGCCGGTCAGGACCAGGCCGATCAGCGCGCAGCCATACAGCGCCGTCGGTCCATGCACGTTGTCGGACATCAGTCCGGTGGTGATCGGGTAGAAGGCGATGGCGGCCAGCACGCCGGAAACGATCACGCCCTTGTACAGCGCGCCCATGATCGAGCCGCCGGGCTTCACCTTGACGAACAGCGCGCCGATGATCGACGCGATGATCGACACGCCGCCCAGTACCAGCGGATACAGCACGGCATTGGCACCGGCTTCGGCCAGCATCAGGCTGCCCAGCAGCATGGTGGCGATGACGGTCACTGCATAGGTTTCAAAGAGGTCGGCCGCCATGCCGGCGCAGTCGCCGACGTTGTCACCGACGTTGTCGGCGATCACCGCCGGATTGCGCGGATCGTCTTCGGGAATGCCGGCTTCGACCTTGCCGACCAGATCGGCGCCCACGTCGGCGCCCTTGGTGAAGATGCCACCGCCCAACCGCGCGAAGATCGAGATCAGTGAAGAGCCGAAGGCCAGGCCGACCAGCGCGTGCAGCGCCTGTTCCATCGGCAGGCCCATCTGCAACAGTAGTGCGTAGTAGCCGGCCACGCCCAGCAGGCCCAGCCCGACCACCAGCATGCCGGTGATCGCGCCGCCGCGGAAGGCGACGTCCATCGCCGCGCTGATGCCGTTGCGCGCCGCCTCTGCGGTACGCACGTTGGCGCGTACCGACACGTTCATGCCGATGTAGCCGGCCGCGCCGGACAGCACCGCGCCGACCGCGAAGCCGATCGCGGTGTACCAGCTGAGGAACACACCGACCAGCACGAACAGCACCACGCCGGCGATGCCGATGGTCAGGTACTGGCGGTTGAGGTAGGCACGCGCACCTTCCTGGATCGCGGTGGCGATCGCGATCATGCGCGCATTGCCGGTGGGTTGGCGCAGGATCCAGCGCGCCGAGACGATTCCGAACAGGATCGCGAGAATGGCGCAGCCCAGCGCCAGTGACAGCCCGTGACGTTCCAGCATTAGACCCCTCCGCAGAATGGATGTAGGCATCCAGTGGCGATGAACGGCACCACGAGGGGGACGACGGGCTGCAGCCTGGAACCAACCCGTACCGACCTGGGCGGTCGTCCGACGTATGGCGGTGTTCAGCATTCCCTGGTGCCCGCAGTATGCGTGCCGCCACTTGTAGAGTCGAGCCATGCTCGACTGGCTCCTGGGAGCCGCGGCGCATGCCGTCGGGCCCTGGGCATGATTGGCGAGCCAACGGCCTTTGCACCCCGTTAAGGCAGCCTCTGCAAGCCTGCGCACAGCCCCGTAGGAGATCCCCCATGCGCCTGTCCCTGTTGATGCTTGCCGCCCTGGTCCCGGCCGCACCGGCCTTTGCTGCGGAAACGCCGGAACTGCAGCGTGCGGTCGGTGCGCCGCAGGCGGTGGGCGCGGTGCATACGCTGCGGCAGATCCCCGAGGCCTGCGCGCGGCTGGAAGGTGCGTTCACCGGTGATGCCGCCGCGCCATATCGCTTCTCCGCCGTCCGGACCCGCGAGCAATGCCAGCCACGCGCGCGCTTCGTCGATTACACCAAGGCGCAGCCGAGTGCCGACAAGGGCTGGAAGCTCAATGATGTGATCCGCGTGCCCAACGCTGCATGCCCGGCGCAGCAGGCGGTGGTGCGGGTGTGGCGCCTGCCGTCGAGCCACAAGGTCGAGCTGGATGGGCAGGGCCAATCGCGCATTTATCTGGAAGAGGCGAAGAAGCAGGCCGCCGCCGGCCAGATTCCGCAGGTGACGATGTTCGCCGCGCAGCTGCAGATGGAAGGCAAGGCTTGCAATTGAAGTTGCGTGGGCGGTGCACCCGCGCCGCCATCCACGCGTGGTAGTGCCGGCCGCTGGCCGGCATCCGGCCGATCAATCCGCCAGCATTGCCCCCCGCGCCACCAGCAGCTCGCGCAATGCCCTGCGGTGGCAGTGCGCTTCATCCTCGCAGTAGCAGCCCACGCTGATGTCGCTGTGTTGCGACATCGCGGCCAGAAGGTCCAGCGCGTGGGCGGCATCGGGCGCCTTCATCTCGGCCTTGTAATGGCGGAAGAAGGCGGTCCAATCGGCCGCCGTCGTTGCCTCATGTGCCCGCTTCACCAGCTCCGCGCTGGGTGACAGGGTAGGAAACCAGACGTCGTACCAGTCCTGTCGGGCGAACTCGCTGCGCGGCACGCCGCGCGGTGGGCGCCGAACGGTGCCGATTCGCAGTCCCTCGCCGGGTTGGCGCGGCGTACCGAGACGGACAACACGCAGTGCCATGATGATCTCCATGAAAAGGGGACGGAGGGGATTAAGTCGTATCCGACCCACTGCTGATGCTGTTGGAGATGACAGAGGGGCGTATGCGACTTAATCCCCTCCGTCCCCTTTTTCAGGTCAGCCTTCGAAGGCCGGCAGTTTCTGCTTCACCGCCACGTTCTTCAGGGTGACGTACTTCGGCAGGCCATCGGTGCCATAGGGAAGCGGTGCTTCGCCCTTGATCAGTGGTGACAGGTAGGCGCGTGCCCTGGCGGTGATGCCGAAGCCATCGCGGCGGATGAAACCAGCCGGCATCTTCTTCTCGTGGTTGGCGATCTTCGACAGCGGCGCGGCTTCGATCTTCCAGCGATACGGAGAATCGCTGCTGCGCACGATCACCGGCATCACGCCATTCCGGCCCTTCAGGGCCAGCTGCACCGCGGCCTTGCCCACCGCCTGCGCCTGCTCCCAGTCGGTCCTGCTGGCCAGGTGGCGGGCCGAGCGCTGCAGGTAATCGGGCAGTGCCCAGTGCACCTTCAGGCCCAGCTGATCCTTGACCCGGCCGGCCAGGTGCGCCGCCACGCCGCCGAGCTGCGAATGACCGAACGAGTCCTTGCCACCGCCGGCATCGGCAACGAAGCGGCCATCGGCGGTGGCAATGCCTTCCGACGCCACCACCACGCAGTAGCCGACGCGCTCGACCACGGCTTTCACCTTGGCCAGGAACGTGGCCTCGTCGTAGGCGCGCTCAGGCAGCAGGATGATGTGCGGCGCTTCGTCATCACCGTTGCCGGCCAGGCCGGCGGCGGCGGCCAGCCAGCCAGCGTGGCGACCCATCGCTTCGTAGATGAAGACACGGGTGGAGGTTTCGGCCATCGCCGCCACGTCCAGTGCCGCCTCGCGCACCGAGACCGCGGTGTACTTGGCCGCTGATCCGAAGCCGGGGCAGGTATCGGTAACGGCAAGGTCGTTGTCGATGGTCTTGGGCACGCCGATACAGGTCAGGTCGTAGCCGGAGGCCTTGGCCAGCTGCGAGACCTTCAGTGCGGTGTCGGCCGAGTCGTTGCCGCCGTTGTAGAGGAACCAGCGCACGTCGTGGGCCTGCAGCACCTCCAGCAGACGGTCATAGCGGGCGCGGTCGGCATCCAGCGATTTCAGCTTGACCCGGCACGAGCCGAAGGCGCCGCCCGGGGTATGGGCGAGGGCGCGGATCGCGGCGGCACTCTCCCTGCTGGTGTCGATCAGCTCCTCGCGCAGCGCGCCGAGGATGCCGTTGCGGGCGGCCAGGACCTTGATGCCCTTGGCCCGGGCCTGCTCGATCACCGCTGCCGCCGTGGCATTGATGACGGCGGTGACACCGCCGGACTGGGCATAAAGGAGAGTACCGTTGCGCATGCTTCTACCTGCTCGGGGGAGGGGACATTGCAGGGACATTACCCGGATGCGGTAAAGTGGCGCTATTGCGGTGCAGCGATACCGGACCGTCCGGGACGCAAACCTTCTTTGTTTTCAACACGTTGGAGTCAGGTAAATGCGATTGGTTCTGTTGGGACCGCCCGGTTCGGGCAAGGGGACACAGGCGACGCGCCTGAAGGAAAAGCTGGGGATCGCCCACATTTCGACCGGTGACATGCTGCGCGCGGAAATCGCCGCCGGCACCGAGCTGGGCAAGCAGGCCAAGACGGTGATGGATGCCGGCAACCTGGTGTCGGACGACATCCTGCTGGGCATGCTGGAGTCGCGCCTGACCCAGGCCGATGTCGCCAAGGGCTTCATCCTTGATGGTTATCCGCGCAACGTGGCCCAGGCCAATGCGATGGACGGCCTGCTGGCCAAGATCGGCCAGCCGCTGGACGCGGTGGTACAGCTGGATGTGCCCACCGAGCTGCTGGTCGACCGCATTGCCGGTCGTGCCAAGGAGCAGGGCCGCGCCGATGACAACCCGGAAGCGGTGCGCCAGCGCCTGCAGGTCTACAACGACCAGACCGCCCCGGTGGTCGATTTCTACGCCGGCCGTGGCACCCTGGCCCGCGTCGATGGCGTCGGTGAGCTGGACGAGATCGAAGCCCGCATCCTGGCAGCGATCAAGGCCTGATCCGGCGGGGCCGGCATGCTTCCGGTCCTTCGGGCGCAAAAAGCACAGGCCTGGTCCGCGAGGATCAGGCCTGTGTCGTTTGATAGGCGCCAGCGAAGGGCTTGCTCAGGGCCCCGCAGCATGAGCTCCCTTGGGGATGGCCTCTTGGGGAGTAGGACCGGTTCGGGTACTGCGGCTGGCAGTTCGAATTGTGTCCGGGTTCACAGAACATCGCTATCGGGAATTCCCTGACAGCTGATTGGAGTTTTCTCACATCCCGTGTAGGGGTTGTCTTACCCGATAGCGGACATTGGCCCTATACAGCCGTCATCGGTCACAATCCTCGGTCATGAGCAGCGTACATATCCTTGCAATTGCCGGCACCTTCATGGGCGGCGTGGCCGCCCTGGCGCGGGAACTTGGGCATTCCGTCAGCGGCAGCGACCAGGCCATCTATCCGCCGATGTCGACCCAGCTCGAACAGCTGGGCATCACACTGGACCAGGGCTACCGTGCCGACAGCGTGCCGGCCGGCACCTACGAGGTGGTGATCGGCAACGCGCTGTCGCGCGGCAATGCCGCCGTGGAAGCCGTGCTCAATGCCGGCCAGCGCTATATCTCCGGCGCGCAGTGGCTGTCCGAGCAGGTGCTGCCGGGCCGCGATACGCTGGCCGTGGCCGGTACCCACGGCAAGACCACCACCACCACCATCCTCACCTGGCTGCTGGAAAGTGCAGGCCGCTCGCCGGGCTTCCTGATCGGCGGTGTCGCCGAGGATTTCGGTGTCTCCGCCCGCCTGGGCCAGGGCCGCGAGTTCGTGGTCGAGGCCGATGAGTACGACACGGCCTTCTTCGACAAGCGCAGCAAGTTCGTGCACTACCGGCCGCTGGTGGCCATCCTCAACAACCTTGAGTACGACCACGCCGATATCTTCCCGGACGTGGCCGCGATCCAGCGCCAGTTCCACCATCTGGTGCGTACCGTACCCGCACGTGGCCGGCTGATCGTCAACGGCGAGGATCCGTACCTGGCCGATGTGCTGGCGATGGGCTGCTGGACCCCGGTCGAGCGCTTCGGCTTCGATCCGGCGCTGGAATGGCATGCCGAGCTGCTGGCTGCCGACGGCAGCGCGTTCCGCGTGCATCATCGTGGGCAGGCGCTGGGTGATGTGCAGTGGTCGCTGCTGGGCCGCCACAACGTGCTCAACGGGCTGGCCGCGCTGGCCGCCGCGCACGCGGTAGGCGTGGCCCCGGCCGACGTGATCCCGGCGCTGGCACGCTTCCGCAGCGTCAAGCGCCGCATGGAAGTGATCGGCAGCCATGACGGCATCACCGTCTACGACGATTTCGCCCACCATCCGACTGCGATCGCCACCACGCTGGAGGGCCTGCGTTCCAAGGTGGGTGATGCGCGCATCGTGGTCGCGATGGAGCCGCGCAGCAACTCGATGCGGCTGGGCGCACATGCGCAGGCGCTGGCTCCCTCGCTGGCGCTGGCCGATGAAGTGGTGTTCCTGCATCGCCCGGAACTGGCCTGGGATGCTGCGGCGGTGATCGCCGCGGTGCGTGGCCAGGCCCACGCGGTGCCCGATACCGACGCATTGCTGGCGCAGCTGCAGGCCAGCGCGCGCAGTGGTGACCACGTGGTATTCATGTCCAACGGTGGCTTCGACGGTGCCCCGCGACGCTTCCTCGCCGCGCTGCAGGCCCGATGAGCGGCGATGGCTCGCTGCCGCTGTTCCCGCTGCACACCACGCTGGTGCCGGGTGCAGCGGTGGGCCTGCGCGTGTTCGAGCGGCGCTATCTGGACCTGGTCCGCGACAGCGGCCGCAGTGGTGAGGGATTTGGTGTCTGCCTGATCCTCGAGGGCGAGGAGGTCGGCGCACCGGCGACACCGGCTGCCTTTGGCGTGCAGGTACGCATCGAAGACTTCGATGTCGGCGCCGACGGCGTGCTGCAGCTGCGCCTGCGCGGCACCCGTCGCTTCCATGTCGAGCGCACCCGCGTGCGCGACAACGGCCTGGTGGTGGCTGATGTGCGCTGGTGCGAGGAAGACCCCGATGACGAACTGCGGCCGCAGCATGCACTGCTGGCCACGGTGCTGGGGCACATCATCGAGCAGGCCGGCGAGGCCTATGCGCCGGCCAATCCGGCGCTGCTGGACCAGGCCAGCTGGGTCGGCTGGCGGCTGGCCGAACTGCTGCCGCTGAGCGAGCAGCAGCGCCTGCAGCTGCTGCAGATGGACGACCCGCACCAGCGATTGCAGCAGCTGCTGGGCTGGATGCCGTAGCAGCCATCCACGCGTCTCGTGGATCTACCTCCGCGGGGGGGGGGCCGGCGGGCCCCCCCCCCCCCCCCCCCC
>NZ_JAVFVN010000487.1:0-560 GCF_030910085.1 Stenotrophomonas maltophilia group sp. RNC7
ATACTCTCAGAACTTGCGTTCGGTGTGAAGGGTAAAAAAAGAGGGAATTCGTACTTGTAATTCCCTTTTAACGCTATCCATATTTCCTATTTTTGCCTTCTGGACATACGCTATGTTCTCTATCAAACCATACCAAGTTGAATATATTTTTATCTATGTATCCAAAAATTCTTTTCACTTTACATACTCTTATCTCGTAAATAGACTCATCTGGCGAAATATGAGGCGGTTGTTTTATGTCTCTAATGATCTTAACCCTAAGTCCCGAATGTTTCAATACATCATTCCATGTTAATTGCTCCATTTGATTGAATGTGTTCATTAAATCTTTAAGTTCGTTAGGAGCCCATTCATACAAAGTCCATTTATTTTTATCTATGCTTGAAAATTTAAACACAGGATTTAGTTTGAAATAATCAACATTGTCTTTAATCATGAGAGCGTCTTGTGGAACTTTGGTTTTTTTATTATTATGTTTTACAACGTTCTTATTCTTGCCCAAAATTAAGATTCACCCTCATAGATTTTCGTGTAATAACTTTTCATAGTTTCAATACTTA
>NZ_JAVFVN010000502.1:0-2774 GCF_030910085.1 Stenotrophomonas maltophilia group sp. RNC7
TAAATAAGTGTAAAAAGGTATGTATATGTAGTGGTAAGGAATAGATGAAGATATGAGGGGGAAGAGTGGTCACCATCTTGTGCGGTGTTAACGAATATATACGAATTGATACGAACGTAAAGATAGTGAAGGGGTAGTTAATTTGTTTTACGAATGAAGGAAGTTTGAAACGATATAAATTAGAATATGAAAAAAGACCATCATAAACGATAGTCTTGTATCAATTCTTATATAATTGTTCAACTGCATTTTCTCTATCTGCTTCTGTTGGTGCTGAATAGCGAAGGATCATATCAGCACTGGAATGACCTGATAAGGATTGAATGATGCTTATATCATGTCCTGCGCGTACAAGGTCAGTAATAAACGTATGTCGTAGTTGATGTACATTGAAACCATATTTATTTATTAAGTGCTGCACACTCCTAACACTAATACGCTCACCTCTATTACTTAGGAATAAGGCTGGGCTATTTCCATTGCGTTCTTCTAAATACTTAGTTAAAGCCCTCCTAGTTTCTACATTCAATGGTATTGTACGTTCTTTATTTCCTTTTCCAATAATCTTAACCGTACCTTTTCTATCGGTAAGGGACATATCATTGATATCTATATTCACTAGTTCACTAACACGTAATCCACTATTTAATAGAAGTAGTACAATAGCCGAGTCTCGCTTGTTGCCTGCTCTATCCACTTCACGTATGAGTTGGTTGCGTTCGTTTCTATCGAGTGATTTAGGTGCCACTTGCTTTAAGTCTTGTTGCTTCACTACACTTATGTCTTCTATTGCTTCTGTCTTATTACTCCACTTACAATACTTCTTTAATGCATTAAATACTTTATTAATAGTTGCTGCTGATTTCTTATGTGAAACCATGTAGTCAATATACTGTTGGACATCAGAACGAGCAAAGCTTTCTAGGTCTGTTCCTGCACCATCAAGCCACTGTTCGAATTGCTTTAATGCATGAGTATACGTCTTAACAGTTGTTACTGACTTCCCTTTTAATGCTTCATTTACGAACTTATGAATCATGATAATTCCTCCCTAAATAATTCTACGCAACTTTTTTTACTTGTTATTCATGTGTTTATGTATGTATTCCGCCTGTTTATATGTATATTTTAGCATAGAATTATAATTCTATGCAATAATTCTGCGCTGATTTAAGGTTGGGAATATGCTTGTTACTTATGCACTCAATAAGAAGTTTTATAGGATCTGACATAATAGCTGAATTAACTGGATGCATATGTAAAAAACATCTTGCCAACCTCTTCCAGTGATAAGACAATATAGGGGGGAGGGGTGGTTTACATTCTGAATAAGTGAATTGTACAAATGAAGGCGCATGACCCTAATTTATTTCACAGGGGAATTTTTAAGAGGGGGGATTTAGATAATGTTCAAATATGCAAAGGTAGCAATTGTTGTTGGAATTATAGCTCTTCTTTCAATTAATATTTATCTAATAAAAAGTAAAGACGTGGAAACTGATACAAAAGAAACTGCTAGTGAAGTACCAAACGAAGATGTTGATCCGATAGATGATAAAGAAACAAAAACGACTGTCACAACTAATCCTCAAAATAGGGATGCAAGTATACAGAAAGCATTAGATGAATCAAAGGACTTTGCGAAAAGGAATTTACCGGATGAAGTAATTGATATGCTATATGATGATAGTGGAGAGAAGAAAGTAATTATCCTTTTTAAAGATGATGTATGGTACAGAAAGTCTAAATTACTTAAAGAAGCAGATACGATGGCATTAGGAAGTATAATAAATTCTAACTTTGAAAAGGCTGGGGTTATACCTAAGGGAGAGAAAATAACAATCATTGTCACAGATAGCCAAGGTAGAGAAGTAGCATATACAAATCCTGCTGATAAAGGATCATGGATAATAACTAATTAAAATAAATTCAAAAGAGCGTTTCTTTATGAAGTGCTTTTTTATTGAAAGAAAGAAATTATGCGTATATCTTGTAGGAACGTACATTCTTTGATACCATTTTTATGTAGTAAATTCCTATAATTGTATAAGGGGTGATGGAGAATGATTTTTGAAGATAGACGTATGCTGAGAGAGAAATTAATTAGAGAGTTGTATAATGATTATTTTGAGAATGCAGGACAAGAAGTATTGATTCGTCTTAACTTAGATGATAAAGAAGATAAGGAAAATCATTTAGCTTATCAATATTTAGAAGAAAAAGGCTTAATCTATTACCGTTCTATATCTAAGGATGGAGGATATGGAGTGAAAATAAATGCGCATGGAATTGATTATGTTGAGAAATAAAGTTTCATACTTATAGGAGGGTTTAATAAAAATGGATGGATATTTGCCTTTAACTAGTATAGAATCTGATAAATTACATTTTTCAACAAAAGCTAAAGAAATTGCAAAATTTATTGAAGTAGTACCTAATAATATTCCTTACGCAATATCTATAAACGGTTCATGGGGGGCAGGAAAGTCAACTATGCTCAATTTTATAGAAGAAGAATTAAACACAGGGATATGTAAAGTTGTACGATTTAATCCTTGGATGATTAATAATAGGGAAGAATTGATTTTGTATTTATTTGAAGAAATTTATGATTGTATAGACAAAGGTTATACAAATGCTAAAGAAAAATTTAAGAGCTATGCTTTAAAAATATCCTCACCATTAGCTAAGCTTACAACTTTAGCCGTATCAATGAGTCAAGGGGTACCTGCTCCTGTAGCAAATCCTGTAGCAAATGCGGTTGGAGATATTGT
>NZ_JAVFVN010000523.1:0-918 GCF_030910085.1 Stenotrophomonas maltophilia group sp. RNC7
TATAATTTGATAAATATTTTATTTTCAAAAACTTCATACCAACTTCACATCAAATTAGAATCTATATTGTATAATTATATTAATTACCACTTTAAATACAGTGTTTATAGATTTTTTTAAATAGTTAAATATAAACTCTAATTTAACCATTAAAAGGGGGATCATAACAATGCAAAGATTTGTTACACTTGAAACTAATAGTATGGAGATTCAAGAAAATGTTGATACAATAAAGGTTATGGCACACCCAGTACGCTTAAAAATACTTTATGAACTATACAAAAATAAAACTTTAAATGTAACGCAATTGACAGAAACATTAAATATTCCTCAATCAACAGTGTCGCAGCACCTAGCAAAAATGAAAGGGATAATACTGAAAGGCGATAGAAAAGGTCTAGAAATCTATTATTCTATTCATAATAATAAAGCTAATGAATTAGTAAAATTACTATGCATAACAGATTAAAGTTTTTTAATACTCTGGAGGTTTAGCATCAATGGAAGAACTTCAATGCTATGAAGGTTTTATAAAAAAAATAGCTCATATAAAAGAGTGGGACAAACAGGAACTGCTTAATTTTCTTTCAAAAGAGTTCACTACCGAATCTGAAAATACGTATAAGGTAATAGGAATTAGAGCTAGACTATTAACAACAGAAGAGCGAGGATATATTTCAAATGAATATCCCCACCTTAAAATACCATTTAGCTTCCTTGAAGATGAAAATCAGCTAGCTGCAATCGCGATTTATTTAGAAATTCTTCATGAAAGTGACAAATATTTTTTCCCATTATCATTTGAAGAATATAATAAAACACAACCTATATTTCAAGCAGAACCAGAACTGCTTGATTACATACGAACAAGTCAAACTGGTAAACTGGATCACGAGTTACTTCAATTAAAAGCAATTG
>NZ_JAVFVN010000570.1:0-304 GCF_030910085.1 Stenotrophomonas maltophilia group sp. RNC7
AGTATATTGTAGAATTTAGGGCAACAACACCTAATGGTAATATAGATATTGTTACTAAGAGGATAAAAGTACACACACTAAAGGTGTCAGCATATCTTATGCCTAATCCGGCCATGGCTGGAGATCAGATCTGGTTTTTCGTTAAAACAGAAGGCTATGCTGAACAGATAGAAATTGTTGTGGATCAAGATATTGTTAATAAGGACAATAGATCATCCATGGGGTATTCTTCAGTGAAATATCCATTGGTCTTTCAAGTTGACGGATCTTTGAATGTTAAAGAAGATATATTAAAATATATTGT
>NZ_JAVFVN010000578.1:0-1994 GCF_030910085.1 Stenotrophomonas maltophilia group sp. RNC7
ATATCTGAAATATAAAATTCAGCAATGTCATGCTGTAATCATATATTCTATCTGTTAATTGACTAAAAAAGGTCCAAAAATCTGAAGTTACTTTGCTTATTTGTTCTACGGACTGATCTATATCATTAATTTTAGTAATAATACCATTAATACTGTCTTGAAATTGTTGAAACACTCCTTTCGACATCTCATTACTTCCCGAATATGAAGAATTTGATAAATCAGGAAAATTAAAATCAAAACCAGAATCATTAACTGCTAGAAAATCATTCTTTGATTTAACAAATTCATGTGTATCTTCTAACTGTTTATATAGGTACGGTGTCGCTACACACGCATACGGAACAGGTCTTCTAAAGCATCTTTGAATGCTGGCAAATAATTTACGGGATCTATATACCAATCCATGTTTCCGAATAAAAAATGAAAGAATAGGATTATACAAAATATAGTTAACGGCAGCAATAATACCTGCACTAGTCCTCTTATAATATCGTTGGTCCATTCGTGTGCCAGTTTTCCTTTTCGGATCATCCGGCAAATACCTGCTAGAACCGATGCTATGAGTGCAATCCCTATAGCTATTATTACTGTAATTACTAATAGCCCCACAAATAGTTGAATTAATTCTAGCGGCATTGTAAAAACATCCGCTGTTAGACTTTCTGCTGCAAATGCTGGAGTCGCGTTCCCTATTACTAAAGTAGTTGTGATAAGTAAACCCTTTAGAATTCTTAACCAATTTCGTTTCTCTTTCTTGCTGGCGTATTTCACTTCCCTTCGTAATCTTTTCAGAAAAAAATTACCACATTTAACTTTCTGATTTATATTTTTTTGTATATCCAATGGTTCTATAACTTCTTTAACCGAATGATTAGTGGAAAAACGAACTTTAATGGTATTACCTACGGTTTCTAGGCTAGATAGTTCAGCATACACCTATGACACCTCCTAATAAATTAAAGTGTTTCTTGGGGTATACTAGTGCCTTGAGACGGTGTAGAATCCATTAATTCTTGCTTTATTTTTTCATAATCATGTTTACCTTCTTTTGTAGAAGTTTTTTTGGAGTTAGTTTTCCATCTTTTCTCAAATGTATGGAAATAATCTATACCTCTTGTTATTCCAACTGTTCCAGCAGTCGCCACACCAAACTTAGCAATAGTTGTAATTAACAAACCTACACTTGCTACCATATATAGCTTCTCTCCTTTACCAGGTTTTAAAATAGCTATTTGCTGTTATCCTATTTCCACCAAAACTTGTTTTATTACATCTTTTTTACGAATTCACATTAATTTTTGTGTAAATCTGCTCTAATATTAGAGTTTTTAGACACGTAAAGTAATTAAACTCCTTTTCATCTATTTCGAATAATCTCTATAGAAAATTTCATGCAGAGGTGGAAACTTTAACACAGACCATATCTTTAAAAAATTCTCCATAGACGGTTGAACTTTATTATTTACGATCATACTCATATTCCCACTCTTAATACCGGTTTTACGAGATAATTCAGCTTGTTTCATTCCATTTTTCAACATTATTTCGGCTATATTATTTTTTAATGGGAATTGTACATCACTCGCAATTTTTTTGAATTTATTTAGTTCAATCGCTTGCTCTAGTTGTCCTAAGTAATGTATTAGTGCTGCCTTCACTATATCCTCTACTTGAATCTCCTCTTCTGATCCTTGTAATTTCCTTCGAATATTTTGATATGTTACATAGCGCTCGACTTCTTCAAGAATTCTTGGGGATAAATCTATTTGAAATGAAGTTGATTTTTCATTCATTTTGTCTCCTCCTATATTTTTGAATAGAAATCATTTAATTGGGTATAGTAGATAACATCTATAGTCTATTAGGATTTAACCCAATAACTCCTAACAATAATATGATATTAAAAAAAGGTAGTGAGTATGAATGAATGCGCCTGATACAATGGTACAAACAAACGATGAAGAAAAAAATGAACTAGATCGATTATTAGA
>NZ_JAVFVN010000719.1:0-49290 GCF_030910085.1 Stenotrophomonas maltophilia group sp. RNC7
TAGTGCCGGCCGCTGGCCGGCAATCAGCGAAGGTCGGGTTGCCGGCCCGCGGCCGGCACTACCAGACCCCGCTTTTCGAACCTCACCGGCGCGCTGATGTGCTGCCCGCGCTCGCAGAAACTGTCAGGAGGGGGCGGGGGCCGCTGGACAGGACCGTTGGCGCCAAGGATGGCGCCATCGAGCACCATGGAGGGGCTTTTGCGTGTCCTGGCCAGCGGCCCCCGCCCCCTCCCACACGTATCAACAAAAGCGCCGGCAGGCGAACCAGCCGCCCGCGTTTTCATCAACTCAACTCAACCACTGCTTGCACGCGCCATCCACCTGTTCACCGCACGCCTGCTGCATCCGCTGCTGCAGACGCGCCAGTGTCTCGGCACCCTGGTGCTTGCCGCTCCACGCTTTCAACTGCCCGGCCAGGCGCTCGAAGCGCTGGCGGGTGCGCTGGTGGTAGCCCGACGGCTGCGCCTCCAGTTCGGCGATCAGCGAGGCGGTGGCCTGCTCGATGCGCGGCGCGTCGTTCGGCGCCAGCTTCAGCAACCCTTCCACGTACAGCACGCCCCATTGCACGCGGGTGGCCGGGCCCTGCGCACCGTCGTAGGCACGCTTCAACCACTCCAGCGCACCGGCGGTGTCGCCCCGCTGCTCGGCCAGTTCGGCCAGTTCGGGCATGTAGTAGTACGGCTGCTCGCTGCGCTTCAGTTCGGCCAGCAGCAGCGCTTCCGCACCGGCGTCGTCACCGACCTGGCGCAATGCGTACGCCGCGCTGCTGATCGTTGCCTGGCGCGCGTGCGCATCGGTGGCGGCGGCATCGGCAGCGGCCACGCGCTGCTTGACCCGCTCAACCATGGCCGCGGGCAGTGCGCCCTTCGGCTGCTGCTGGCGGGCAAGCGATACTTCGATCAGCGCCCGCGACAATGCGTCGTCGGCGCGGTCGCCGCGCTCGGCATCTGCGCGTTCCAGCGCAACCAGCAGCTGCTGTCCCAGCGTGTTGCGGGTGGCCGGCCCGGCACTGGCCTGCTTGACCAGCTGCACGCCTGCATAGCCCAGCAACTCACGGTTGCGGCGGACTTCGGCGGGCTGCGCCAGCACGGCCTGCAGCAGCTCGCGTACTTCGGTAGGCGAGCTGGCGGGCGTGTCGGCGGTGGCCAGGGCCAGCAGGGCGAAGCGGCGCTGCAGGGCGGCATCCGGTGCCGCCTTGGACAGCTGCCGCAGTACATCCTGGCTCCTGCGCTCGCCAGCCAGGCGGTTGGCGTCGACTTCCCAGCCGTAGTCGCCCAGCACCTGCCAGTCTTCGGCAGCCAACTTCTCCGGCGTGGCCAGGGCGGTAGCCAGGGTGGCAGCGATTGCACTGCGGCGCCCGGCGGCGACGGTCAACGCCCGGGTCAGTTCGGCGGCGTCGTTGCCACCGGCCACGCGGGTAAGTTCATTGCGCTGTGGGTCCAGTACGATCAGGGTCGGGTAGCCGCGCACCCCGAAGCGTTCGCCCCAGGCCTGCGCACCTTCCTCGTCGCCATCCAGATAGACCGGCACGAACTTGCCGGTCAACGCGATGAACGCCGGGTCCTTGAACAGGCCGGCCTTGAGCTGGTTGCACGGCGGGCACCAGACCGCGCCCCAGTACAGCAGCACCGGCTTGCCGCTCTCTGCGGCTTCGGCGAAGGCATCATCGACGTCGCCCTGGCGCCACGCGATTCCCTTGGCCGGCGCAGGTGCCTCGGCGGAGTTGGCGGTGGAAACCGGGGCCGGGGTGCAGGCGCTCAGCGCCGAAGCCAGCAGCAACACGGAAAGCGCGACGCGCATCGGCGGCATCTCGAAGGGGGACAGTCCATTGTAGGAATGGCCGGGGAGTGTGCTGATTCAGTTTGCTTATGACGGGCGTGCTGCAGGGCATGACGCCCGCCGGGCATTGCCGGGCATGCCCGGCGGATGCCTTCAGGCCGCTGCCCGCACCATCTGCTGATACACCAACCCATTGAGCTCGCCGACGTCGCCGTCCAGCACGAAGCCATAGCGCAGATAGGTCGGCACAGCATTGAGCGATGCGCGTACGGTCAGGACCGGCTCGCGTACCTGCGGCAGCAGCGCCTCGAACAGTGCATGGCCGATGCCCTGGCCCTGGCAGGCGGGATCGACGAACAGCATCGCCAAGTGCCGGCCTTCCTTCAGCTCGACCACGCCGACGACGCGGCCGTCCTGCTCGGCCACCAGGATGTGGTTGTCGCCGTGCAGGCGCGCGCCGAACGCTTCGGCAGCGGCGACACTGCCGAAGGTGGCGATGCCGGCCGCGCTGAGCGAAGGCGCGACCGCGGCAGTGAACGCAGCCAGGCACACCGCACTGATCGCGGGCAGGTCATCGACATGGGCAGGGCGGATCATCGGCATGCAGTGTTCTTCCGGTAGTGGGCGGCGCGTCATCGTCGCCGCATGACTGCACGCTAAGCTGCCGGCATGAGTGATTTCAATCCCGCTTACGCTGCGTTGTTTCCGCAACAGGGGCTGAGCCTGGGCCTGATGACGCCTGTCGCCGCGCATGGGCTGGCCGATCCGCATGACGCCAGGCGCATCGCACGGCTGGCCGATGACCTGGGCTTTGCCGCGTTGTGGACGCGTGATGTGCCATTGATGGTGCCGCAGGGTCCGGACGCGGTAGCGAGCGCGCTGGATGACCCGTTCCTGTGGCTGGGCATGCTGGCCGCTGCGACTGATCGCATTGTGGTCGGCAGCGCGGCCATCGTGCTGCCATTGCGCCAGCCGTTGCAGGTGGCGAAGTCGGCCTTGAGCCTGGACCGGATCAGCGGCGGACGCTTCGTGCTGGGCCTGGGTTCGGGCGACCGCCCGGAAGAATTCGCCGCCTTCGGTGAGGATCTGGAGGGCAGGGCGGCGACGTTCCGTGAGCGCTGGACGTTGCTGCGCGCGGCGTTGTCACCGGAGGCCTATGAGCGGAGCGCTGTACTACAGGCCACGGGTGGCTTCGACGTGCTGCCGGCGCCGGCAGCGCGCATTCCGATGCTGGTGGTGGGTACCGCGCGGCAGAGCCTGCAGTGGATCGCGCGCGAGGCCGAAGGCTGGGCCACCTATCACCGCGACGAGGCCGCGCAGGAAGGACGCATCGGCCTGTGGCAGCAGGCGCTGGCGCAGCGGGGCGGACCAAGCAAGCCGTTCGTGCAGTCGATGCTGCTGGACCTGCAGGCCGATCCGCAGGCGCCAGCCGAGTCGCTGCCGCTGGGCCTGAAGGTCGGCCGCGATGGCCTGCGTGACTATCTGCTGCGCGTGCATGCGCAGGGCGTGGCGCATGTGATGTTCAATCTGGTCGACAACGGGCGGCCGATGGACGCGGTGCTGCGTGAGATCGGGGAGCAGGTTCTGCCGCATATGCTCGGGTAGGTGTCTACCTTGGTGGACACGCTCCAGCAGTCGAGCACGGCTCGACTCTACATGAGGTTCGCATCTGCGTATCATTCGCATTTGATACCCCGATGCCGGAGCCCCACGTGACCCAACCTTCCCCCATGCACCCGACCGGACGCCTGTTCGCCGCGGTGGCCTTCATCGAGGCCGTGACCTGGGCCGGCCTGCTCATCGGCATGTGGATGAAGTACGGCCCGATGGCCAGCGTGGCGCTGGTGAAGCTGTTCGGGCCGCTGCACGGCGTGGCCTTCCTGGCCTATGTGGCAGTCACCCTGTTTGCGGCTGTGCGCCTGCGCTGGCCGTGGTGGGCCAGTGCACTGGCCCTGTTGGCGGCGATCCCACCGCTGGTGACGTTGCCGCTGGAATGGTGGTTCAAGCGCCGTGGCCTGCTGGGCCTGCGTCCGATGCGCTGAACCGACTGTTGCATGCCCATTCAAGAGAATGGGTATCAAACGCAAATACGAGCCGTTATCATTTGAGGATGGCGTCCGGTCCTGAGCGGGGCGGATGCCGGGCGGGGCGCGCAGGCGCGTCCGGCCAATCCTTCCCTGTTACGGCTGGTGTTTCATGCACGCACGTCCCGTCGTTCCCGGCTTGCCGGCGCTGGTGTTGGCTGCCCTGATCGGCACCATGGCGATGATGTCCTTCGTCGCGGTGATCGGTCCGGTGGTCCGCATGCTCGGCTTGTCCGAGTGGCATGCCGGACTGTCGGTCACCGCCGCGGGCGTGTTGTGGATGCTGGCCGCGCGCCCCTGGGGCCAGCTCAGCGACCGCATCGGCCGCAAGCGTGTGCTGATGCTGGCGATGAGTGCCTACACCGTGGTCTACATCGCGCTGGCGGTGTTCATCGACGTGGCCCTGCAGGCAGTGCCGCCGGTACTGGTGTCAGTGCTGGTGCTGGTCGGTGCGCGCGGCCTGATCGGCCTGTTCTACGCGGCGGTGCCGCCTACCGCAGCGGCACTGATCGCCGACAAGGCACCGACCGGCCAACGTGCGAAATTCCTCGCCCGCCTGGGCAGCGCCAATGCGCTGGGCATGGTGCTCGGCCCCGCCGCTGCCGGCTGGCTTGCCTATACCAACCTTTCGCTGGCGCTGTACGTGGCCGCGTTGCTGCCGTTGCTGGCACTGGCATTGCTGGCCTGGCGGCTGCCGGCCACGCCGCCCGTGGTGGGTGCGTCCTCACAACGCCGCACGCCGGTGAGTCGCCTCGACACGCGCCTGCGCCTGCCGCAGCTGGCGGCGTTCATCGCGATGGTCTCGGTGACCATCGCGCAGGTCACGGTCGGCTTCTTCGCGATTGATCGCCTGGGCCTGGATGCGGCTGCGGGCGCACGCATGGCCGGCATTGCACTCACCGCCGTTGGCGTCGGCCTGATCCTGGCGCAGGCACTGGTGATGAAGCTGGAGGTCCATCCACGCCGCTGGATCGTCCTCGGCGCGCTGATTTCTGGCATTGGCTTTGCTTCGGTGGCGGGCGTGCAGCAGGGCTGGCAGTTGCCGGCGGCGTATGCGCTGGCAGCGTTCGGCATGGGCTTTGTATTCCCCTCGTTCCAGGCGCTGGCCGCCGACGCGGTGGAAGCGCACGAGCAGGGTGCCGCAGCAGGCACCGTCGCGGCAGCGCAGGGCCTGGGCATGGTGGCCGGGCCGATGCTCGGCACGCTGTTGTATCGCGGCGGGCCCAGCCTGCCATACCTGTTGGTCGGCGCGTTGCTGCTGTTGCTGTGCGCGCTGGCTGCAGCGCATCGGATGAAGGAGGCCCCATGAACGATTCCCTGAAGCAGAGCGCGTGGCCGGAGGCTGCGCCAGCGCCGCAGGAAGGCACCGACGACGCGTCGCTGTTCCTGCTGCAGCACGCCGGCCAGCACGTGCACGCACGCGGTTGCCGCGCCACGCTGCCGGCCGGTGCACTGGCGACCTTGGCAGAGCGCGTTGCGGCGTTCTTTGCCCAGCAGCGTGGCGGCCCGGGCCTGCTGGTGGGGGCGGTGCCGTTCGAACCGCGTGCGGACGACGCGTTGTACCAGCCCGAGCGCCTGCTGCCAGCCCTGCCGTTGCCGCCGCAGGCCGCGCCGGCGCTGGAGGGTGCCCTGCAGGCCGAGCCCGCGCCCGAGGCATACGCGGCGTCGGTGGCGGCTGCGGTGCAGGTACTGCGCGCGCCCGGACTGGACCTGCAGAAGGTGGTGCTGGCGCGCAGCCTGCTGGCACGCACGCGGCAGTCACTTTCCCCCGAGGTGCTGCTGGCACGCCTGGGCGCGGATCCTTCGGTGGCGACCTACGCGGTGCCGTTGCCGGTGGCGCCGGGGCAGGCACCCGCCTGGCTGGTGGGCGCGACGCCGGAACTGCTGCTGCGCAAGCGCGGCGCCGAGCTGTTGTCGCATCCGCTGGCCGGTTCCGCGCGGCGCAGCGCCGATGCCGCCGAGGACGAGCGTGCGGCGCAGGCGCTGCTGGCCTCGACCAAGGACCACGACGAGCACCGCCACGTGGTCGAAGCCATCGTCGAGGGCCTGGCACCGTACTGCAGCCACATCGATGCACAGCCGCGGCCGGCGCTGCATGCCACCGCCAGCATGTGGCATCTGGGTACCCGCATCCATGCCACCCTGAAGGATCCGCAGACATCGGCGGCCGCGCTGCTGGCGCAGCTGCATCCCACGCCGGCGGTCTGCGGTACGCCGCGGTTGGCGGCGCTGCAGCGCATCCGCGAGCTGGAACCTGTACCGCGTGGCTTCTATGCCGGCGCCGTGGGTTGGTTGGACGCGCAGGGTGACGGCGACTGGTACGTGGCGATCCGCTGCGCGCGCCTGCAGGGCACGCAACTGCGCCTGTATGCCGGTGCCGGCATCGTCGCCGAGTCGCACCCCGAGGCCGAGGTGGCCGAAACCGCAGCGAAGTTTGCTGCCCTGTTGAACGCGCTGGGTGTCCATGAATCCGCGCCCGCCATCGAGCCTGCCGCATGAATGCTTCCGTTGAATCCTCCCGCCTGCCACTGCAGCAGGTGTGGCCCGACGCGCTGGTGGCGCGCTATCGCGAGGCCGGTCACTGGCGTGGCGAGACCTTCCCGGCGTTCCTGCGCGAACGTGCGGAACGCTATGCCGACGACATCGCGGTGGTCGCCGGTGATGTCCGCCTGAGCTACGCGCAGCTGTGGCACGAGGCCGGGCGCATCGGTGCCGGCCTGCTGGCGCTCGGCCTGCAGCCTGGCGAACGGGTGCTGGTGCAGCTGGGCAACACCGCAGGCTTCATCACCACGGTCTGCGGCCTGTTCCGGGCCGGCCTGGTGCCGGTGTACGCGCTGCCGGCGCACCGCATCACCGAGCTGGCGCACTTCGCCAACAAGGCCGAAGCCAGTGCCTACATCACCACGGCACTGCACGATGGCTTCGATCATCGCGGGCTGGCGCGGGCACTACAGGCCGAGGCCCCGGCAGTGCGCCATGTGGTGATCGACGGCGATGCGGCGGAGTTCATCGCGCTGGAGGCGCTGCAGGGCGATCGCAGCCAGCTGCCGGTCGATCCGGACCCGCAATCGGTGGCGTTCCTGCAGATTTCCGGAGGCAGCACCGGGCTGTCCAAGCTGATTCCGCGTACCCACGACGACTACATCTACTCGTTCCGCGCCAGCAATGACCTCTGCGGCATAGACCGCGACAGCGTCTACCTGGTCGCGCTGCCGGCCGCGCACAATTTCCCGATGAGCTCGCCCGGCTTCTTCGGCGCGTTGTACGCCGGCGCCCGCGTGGTGCTCAGCCCCGGCCCCGGGCCGGACGCCGCATTCCCGCTGATCGCCCGCGAAAAGGTGACCTGCTGCGGCCTGGTGCCGCCGCTGGCGCTGCTGTGGGCGCAGGCCGCCGCCACCAGCAAGTATGACCTGTCGAGCCTGCAGGTACTGCAGGTGGGCGGTGCCAAACTGGTGCCGGAAGCCGCACGGCGGGTGATCGACGGCCTTGGCTGCACGCTGCAGCAGGTGTTCGGCATGGCCGAAGGCCTGGTCAACTACACGCGGCTGGATGATCCGGAGGACCTGATCGTGGCTTGCCAGGGCCGGCCGATCAGTCCGGACGACGAAGTGCGCGTGGTCGATGACCATGACCAGCCGGTGGCCGAAGGTGAGGTGGGGCATCTGCTCACCCGTGGCCCGTACACCATCCGCGGCTACCACAACGATGCGGTGGCCAATGCGCGCTCGTTCACCGACGACGGCTTCTATCGCACCGGCGACCGTGTGCAGCAGCTGCCCGGGGGCTATCTGGTGGTACAGGGGCGTGCGGGTGACCACATCAACCGTGCCGGCGAAAAGATCTCCGCCGAGGAGATCGAAGACCACTTGCTGGCACATCCGGGTGTGTTCGATGCGGCCGTGGTCTCCATTCCCGATGAGTACCTGGGCGAGCGCAGCTGCGCCTTCGTGATTCCGCAGGGCGAACCGTTCAAGGCGCCGGCGCTGAAGTCCTGGATGCGCGGTCGTGGCCTGGCGGCGTTCAAGGTGCCCGATCAGGTCGTGTTCGTCGACAGTTTCGATACCACCGCGGTCGGCAAGATCAGCCGCCGCGAACTGCGCGCGCAACTGCGTGCGCGTCATCTGCAACAGACAGGAGGAACGCGCTGATGGCGCTGCCCCGTATCACTGATTACCCCTTGCCGACCGCCGCCGAACTACCGCAGGCGCGTGGCCCGTGGCGCCCGCAGCGCGATCGTGTCGCGCTGCTGGTGCACGACATGCAGCGTTATTTCCTGGCCGCATTCGACGCCGGCAATGCACCGCTGCGGCCGGCCGTGGACAACATCGCACGCCTGCTGGCGCACTGCCGCGCGCAGGGCATTCCGGTGTTCTACACCGCCCAGCATGGCGACCAGGACCGGCGTGATCGTGGCCTGCAGGCCGACCTGTGGGGACCGGGCATGCGTCGCAGCGCCGATCATGAGCCGATCATCGAGGCGCTGGCGCCGCAGCCGGGCGAGCATGTGCTGGTCAAGCATCGCTATAGCGCCTTCCAGCGCAGCAACCTGGAGACGCTGATGCGGGTACGTGGGCGTGATCAGCTGCTGGTGACCGGCGTGTACGCCCATATCGGCTGTACCGCGACCGTCGTCGAGGCCTTCCAGCGTGACATCGAGGCCTTCATCGCCGCCGATGCGGTGGCGGACTTCTCGCGTGCCGATCACGATCAGGCGCTGCACTGGATCGCGCGCACCTGTGGTGTGCCGATGACCACCGATCAGCTGCTGGAGGTGCTGTGATGGCTGCCACCGGTGAGATGCTGGATCTGGAGCGGATGCGTGCCGACGTGGCGCGCGTGCTGGAGTGCACGCCGGCCGAGATCGGTGACGACGACAACCTGATCGACCTGGACCTGGATTCAATGCGCATGCTCGGCCTGGTCCTGGCCTGGGGCAACACTGGCCTTCCGCTGGAGTTCTCGCAGTTGGCCGAGCACACCACGCTGCGCCAGTGGTGGGGTGTGGTGCAACAACTGCAGGCCGCGCAGAACGCATGAACGCCGCAGCGCTGGCCACGCCGGTGGCGTTGACCGAGGCCCAGGCGGGGCTGTGGTTCGCACAGCGGCTGGCACCGGACAATCCGTCATTCAATACCGCGCACGCGGTATGGATCGACGGCCCGCTGGACGTGGCCGCGTTCGTCGCATCCGCAGACCAGGCTGCGCGCGAGGCCGAGGCTTTCGCATTGCGCTTTGCCGAAGGTGCCGATGGCCAGCCGCTGCAGTGGCATGACCCGGCACACGTGCCGCTGCTTTCGGTGCGTGATGTGTCCACCGAGACGGATCCCGCCGCTGCGGCACGCAACCTGATGCACGCCGACCGGCTGAGCCCGGTCGATCCCACCCGCGACCGGATCAGTCAGCAGGTGCTGCTTGAGCTGGGCGGGCAGCGCTGGGTCTGGTACCTGCGCGTGCATCATCTGGCGGCCGATGGCTACGGCATGGCGCTGTTCACTGATCGGGTGTGCGCGTTGTATGCCGGTCGTACCGGTGAGTCACTGCCGGGGCTGGCGGGCGTGCTGGCCGATGATGCCGCCTACCGTGCCGATCCGCGCCGCGCGCAGGCCGGGCAGTGGTGGCGTGAGCACATGCAGGGCGCACCGGCAGGCGCAGGCCTGGCCGGCACGCTCGCGGCCAGTGACGACGCGCTGCGCTGGGTGCAGCCGCTCGATGCGGCCTTCCGTGAGCTGTTGCTGCAGGCTTCGGTGCGTTGGCTGCAGCCTTGGCCGGATGTGCTGGTCGCGCTGGCGGCCGAGTACCTGCGGCGGATGAGTGGCGCCGATGAAGTGGTGCTGGGCGTGCCCTACATGGGGCGGTTGGGCAACGCGTCGGCGCGGGTGCCGGCGATGGTGATGAATGTGTTGCCGCTGCGCGTGGCGGCCGGCGAGGGCAGCGTCGAGGCCTTTGCCCGGGGCCTGGGTCGCCAGCTCAGTCAAGGCCGCAGGCACGGCCGCTACCGGGGCGAGCAGCTGCGCCGGGACCTGGGCCTGGTCGGCACGCAGCAGCGCCTGCACGGCCCGCTGGTGAATGTGCAGCCGTTCTATAGGCTGCTGGCGCTGACTGGCGTGCAGGCGGCGCTGGAGGTACTGTGCACCGGACCGGTGGATGACCTGGCGCTGGGTTTCCGTGGCGATGGCCAGCACCTGCTGGATCTGGAGATCGAGGCCAATCCCGCGCTGTACAGTCGCGAGGATATCCAGGCGCACGCGGCGCGATTGCTGCATTTCGTGTCGGCGGCGCTGCAGGCTGACGATATCGCCGCCGTGCCCCTGGCGACGCCCGCGGAGGCGCAGCAGCTGCTGCAGGGTTTCAACGCCACCGCGCACGCGCTTCCTGAGACCACCTTGGTTGAATTGCTGCAGCAGGGCATGGATCGGGACCCGCACACACCTGCGCTGGTGTTCGGCGATGCGACGCTGGATTACGCGACGCTGGAAGCGCGCAGTTTCGCGCTGGCGGCACAGCTGCGGGCAATGGATGTCGGCCCGGGCAGCGTGGTGGCGGTGGCATTGCCGCGCTCGCTGGAGCTGGTGATCGCGCTGCTCGCGGTGCTGCGTGCAGGCGCGGCCTATCTTCCGTTGGACCTTGCCCATCCCGACGAGCGGCTGGCGCGCATCTTCGCCTCGGCGCAGCCGGTGTGCGTTCTGGCTGCGGCGGAGATTTCGGCGCGCACGGCCGGCGTACCGGTGCTCGCGCCGGAGCAGTGGGCCGCGCTGAGCTTCGCTGCGCCCTGGGCCGATCCGGCGCCCAGCGATGCGGCCTATGTGATCTATACCTCCGGTTCGACCGGGGAACCGAAGGGCGTGGTCGTCGAACACCGTGCCATCGTCAACCGCCTGCTGTGGATGCGCGAGCACTACGGCATCCGCGCCGATGACCGCGTGCTGCAGAAAACCCCGGCCACCTTCGATGTGTCGGTCTGGGAGTTCTTCCTGCCGTTGCTGTGCGGGGCAACGCTGGTGATTGCCGGGCCCGATGCGCATCGCGACCCCACTGAACTGGCCCGCTTGATCCGTGGCCATGGCATCACCACGGCGCATTTCGTGCCGTCGATGCTCGATGCCTTCCTCGCTGCACCGGCCTCCGAAGGCCTGCAGCTGCGACGGGTATTCACCAGTGGCGAGGCGCTGGACGCCGCGTTGCGCGACCGCTTCCACGCGCGCATGCACGCCGAGCTGCACAACCTGTATGGCCCGACCGAAGCTGCGGTGGACGTCAGCTACTGGCCGGCGTCGGCGCAGGATCGATCGCGGCCGGTACCGATCGGCTTCCCGGTCTGGAATACCCGACTTTACGTGCTGGACGCGCGGATGCAGCCGGTGCCGGTCGGTGTGGCCGGTGACCTTTATCTGGGCGGTGTGCAGCTGGCGCGCGGCTATCTCGGTCGCGAAGACCTGACTGCCGAACGCTTCCTTGCCGATCCTTTCCTGGCGGGCGAACGCATCTACCGCACCGGCGACATAGCGCGCTGGCGCAGCGATGGCGCGGTGGAGTACCTGGGCCGCAGCGACCATCAGGTGAAACTGCGCGGCCTGCGCATCGAGTTGGGTGAGATCGAGGCGGCTTTGCGCGAACTGCCGGGCATGGAGCGGGTGGAAGTGCTGCTGCGCCAGGATGCGCCCGGCGACGCGCGTCTGGTGGCGTATGTGCCGACTGCGCTTGCCGACGCCGTGATGCTGCGCAGCCATCTGGCCACGCGCGTGCCGGACTACATGGTGCCCTCGGCGTTTGTCGGCGTGGACCACTGGCCGGTGACCGCCAACGGCAAGTTCGACCGCAACGCGTTGCCGAAACCACCACAACATGAGGTCGCCGGATTGGCGCCGCGCACGCCGTTGGAACAGGAGCTGGCGTCGCTGTTTGCCCAGGCACTCGGGCGAGAAGCGCCGGTGGCGGTGGATGCGGACTTTTTCAGTCTCGGCGGTGACTCGCTGTCGGCGGTGCACCTGCTGCTGGCGATCGAACAGCGCTGGCGCTGCGATCTCGGTCTGGGGGCCTTGTTTGCCCAGCCCACCGTGGCCGCGCTGGCGGTTCGCATTGCCGAGCCACCCGCGCTGGCCGATCACGCGCTGGGGCCGGTGATCGCGCTGGCCGCGACCGACGCTGCCGGGCCTACGCCGCTGTTCGTGCTGCACCCGGCCGGCGGCATCGCCTGGAACTACCGCACCCTGGCCCGGGCACTGCAGCCGGCACGCCCGGTGTACGGCCTGCAGTCGCCTGCACTGGACGCACGGCTGCCGCTGCCAAGCAGCATCGAGGCGATGGCCAACGACTACGTACAGCGCGTGGTCGCACTGCAGCCGAAGGGGCCGGTGCATCTGCTGGGCTGGTCGGTGGGTGGCATCCTCGCGCAGACGATGGCGGTGCGACTGCATGAGATCGGGCGCGAGGTCGGCGAACTGGTACTGCTGGACGCCTATCCCAGCGAGTGCTGGCGGACCGAGCCGGAACCCGATGCCATCGCCGCATTGCGGGCACTGCTGGCGATTGCCGGGCATGACCCGGATGCGCATCCGGAACTGGACAGCCGGGAGCGCATTCTCGCGTTCCTGCGTCGTGGTGGCAGTGCGCTGGGTAGCCTGCCGGATGTCGTGCTGGATGGCGTGGTGCGCGCCGTGACCGGCACCAATCGACTGATCCGTGAACATATCCACCGGCCGTTCGATGGCACGCTGGTGCATGTGCGTGCGGGCCGGGATCACCACGCGCGGCCACAGTTGCAGTCGGCGTTGTGGCGGACACACGCGCGCAGGGTGCAGTCGTTGGAACTGCCGTTCCTGCATGCAGAACTGACTGGCCGCGATGCGGTGGCGCAGCTGGCGCCGTGGTTGTCGGCGCGGTTGCGCCAATGGGACGAGCAACAGGAGATCGCAGCATGCGGTTGACCGGCTTTGAAGGTCGCGTGGCACTGGTGACCGGCGCTGCCGGCGGCATCGGCGAGGCACTGGTACGGTTACTGGCCGAGGCCGGTTGCTCCGTGGTGGCGACCGATCGCGAGGCGCCTGTTACGGCAGATGTGCGTGTGCATACCTTCGCACTCGACGTGACCGACAGTGCCGCGGTGGACGGCTTGGTGGATCAGGTCGAGTCCCGCATCGGGCCGATCATGCTGGGCGCCAGCGTGGCCGGTGTGCTGCATGTGGGCGGCGTGACCGAGACCGGCGATGACGACTGGCGCCGGGTGTTCGCGGTCAATGCCGATGGCGTGTTCCATGTCGGTCGTGCGCTGGCGCGGGTGATGTCGCCGCGCCGGCAGGGCGCGATGGTTACCGTCAGCTCGAATGCGGCCGGTGTGCCGAGGCATGGCATGGCCGCCTATGCGGCATCCAAGGCCGCCGCCACCATGTTCACACGCTGCCTCGGGCTGGAGCTGGCGCCGTTGGGCATCCGCTGCAACATCGTCGCCCCGGGCTCGACGCTGACCCCGATGCAGACCGGCATGTGGCAGGACGGGCACGGCGCCGAGCGGGTGATCGCCGGCAACCTGGAGACCTACAAGGCCGGCATTCCGCTACGCAAACTCGCCACGCCGGAAGACATCGCGCACTCGGTGATGTTCCTGCTCTCCGAGCAGGCCGGGCACGTAGCGATGAGCGATCTGTATGTCGACGGCGGCGCCACTCTGCGCGCCTGAGCTCCGACCGCCGCTGCCCGGCAACGGTAGTGCCGGCCGCTGGCCGGTAGTCCATAGCCCCCGGTAGTGCCGGCCGCTGGCCGGCAACCGCACGAACCGACGCGGAGATGCGTAGCTGCCGGCCGGCGACCGGCACTACCATTCAGTGTTCAGCGCGGCTTGCGCGTACGCTTTGGCTTTGTGGTATCACCGCCGCTGGCGGCGCTGTCCTGCAGCGCCTGCAGCCAGGACAACGTGTCCACATAGTCGATGAAGTGGCGCAGGTAGCCGGGGCTGGTGGCCTGCATCGTGTCGAGCATGCGTTGCACCAGCACCGCCGAGTTCAGCGGGCCGCCATCGGCCGGGGCTTCGGCGCGCAGCGAGCGGCGCACCTGCAGTTCGCTGCGCAGCTCCGACCATTCGCGCTGCACCTGCTGCAGCATCGGCACCTGCGGGTAATGCGGCAGCGAGCGCGACCCCGCATCGAGGTCACGCACCAATGCGCGCAGGCCTTCCAGGGCGGGCGGCTTACTTGGCATCCGGGGCCTTGGGCTTGGGAATCGGCGCGATCTCCACGCGACGGTTGCGTGCGCGGCCTTCCTCATTGGCGTTGGAACTGACCGGCTGCTCGCTGCCGAACGCGGCGGCGAACACGGCATCAGCGGGTACGCCGTCGGCAATCAGGGTGCGGGTCACGGTCAGCGAACGCTGCGCGGACAGCTCCCAGTTGTCGGCGAAGCGGCGGTTGCCCTCGCGCACCGGCGCATCATCGGTGAAGCCGCTGACCATCAGGATCTCTTCGCGGCTGCCCAGGTAGGCGGCCAGCG
Source organism: Stenotrophomonas maltophilia group sp. RNC7 (assembly GCF_030910085.1). Taxonomy (NCBI): domain Bacteria; kingdom Pseudomonadati; phylum Pseudomonadota; class Gammaproteobacteria; order Lysobacterales; family Lysobacteraceae; genus Stenotrophomonas; species Stenotrophomonas maltophilia group sp. RNC7. The sequence goes on from NZ_JAVFVN010000719.1 coordinate 14,343, forward strand.
GTGCGGCCAGACTGCGCAGCAGCTCCTGGCCTTCCGGCTGCAGCTGGTCCGAGTTCAGCGCGAACAGCACGCTGCCGCTGATGCCGATGCGGCCGTCGACCAGCGTCACGCGACCGGCAGCCAGCGGGCCAGCCAGCGCCTGTTCCAGGGTCTGCAGGCGCTTGGCCTCGGCCTGGCGCTGCTTCACTTCCTGCTCCAGCCGCTGCGACAGCTCCAGCTGCACCGCGACCACACCCACCAGGATCAGCACGAACGCACCCAGCAGCACCGACATCAGGTCGCCGAAGGCGGCCCAGATCGGTGCGTGCGAGCCGCCATCGACCTCCAGCTCGTCACTCATGCGCTACCGGCCTTGCCGCGGCGGGCGGCCAGCTGCTGCAGCTCTTCCATCACCTGTTTCTGCGACAGCAGGCTGAGGTCGACCACCTCGCGCGCCTGCGCCACGTAGTAAGCCAGCTGCTCATCGCTACGAGCCAGCGAGGCATCCAGGGCGCCACCGATCTGTTCCAGGCGGCCGGACAGCGCGGTGGCGGCGGCGCCGAACTGCGCGACCGCTTCACCGAAGGCGCCGGCCAGCTGGCCGACGTCATCCGCGCTGCCGGTGAGTGCTGCCGCAATGCCGTCCAGCTTGCCGGTCTCGGCAGCGATATGGTCGGTGAAGCGGTTGCCGACGCGTTCCAGCAACTCGGCCGAGCCACCGACCAGCGCGTCTACGGCGGTGCGCTGTTCGTGCGACGCATGGTTGACCGCATCGAGCAGCGTCTGCACGGTGGCCAGCAGGCGGCCGCGCTCTTCCAGCATCGCGTTGTCGCGCACCAGGCTTTCGGACAGCGTACTGCGCAGCTCGTTGATGACGTCGGCCGCAGCCTTCGGAGCGGCGGCCGCGGTCTGCAGCAGGGTAGACACCTCGGCCAGCGTGGCACTGGCCTGCGCGCGACCGTTCTCGCCGATCTGCTGTGCGGTGGCTGCCAGCGCGTCGCAGACCTGTTGCTGCTGTGCAGCCAGGCGTTCGCCATTGGCCTGCAGGCGCTCGGCCAGCTCGCTGGAAACGTGCTGCAAGGCATCGCTCCAGCGCTGCAGGCGCTGTTCGTCACCGGCCTGCAGTTGCGCCTGCAGGGCGGCGTGGGCCTGCTGCAACTCGGCGCTGACCGCGTCCCAGCGTGCCTGGCGCTGCTGCTCGCGGCTGTCCAGGCTGGCCTGCAGTTGGGCATGCGCAGTCGCGGCGGCGGCCTGGGCGGCTTGCCACTGCTGCGAGCGCTGCTGTTCGTGGTCCTGCAGCAGCGACTGGCTGGCCTCGTGGCGCTGTTCCAGTGCCTGCAGCAGTGCCTGCGCGTGCTCGTCCAGCTGCTGGCCGGCCGCCAGCAGCGCCTGCTGCTGGCGCTCGATCAGCGCGCTGTTCAGTGCCTGCTGCTGCTCGATGGCGGCGCGCCAGGCCTCGGCGTTGCCGTTGGCATCGGCCTGCAGGCGCTCGCCGATACGCGCGACGAGTGCTTCGGCGTGCGTGCCCTGGCCATCGCTGAAGGCCTGCAGGTGCTGGCGCAGATCACTCACCAGCGCCTGCTGCGCCTGGGACTGTTCACTCACCACCTTGGCCCAGCTGGCTTCGGTGGCGACCCGGCTGCGTTCGAAACCGTCGCTCAGGCCCGCCAGCTGCTGTTGCACGGCTCGCTCGACACGGGCATGCAACGCTTCGCCATGGTGAGCCAGACCGGCCAGGGTGGTCTCGGCCATCGGCTGCAGCGCGCCACCGATGGCCGCGGCACTGGCTTCGGCACCTTCGCGCAGCGACTGCTGCAGCGACAGGGCCAGGCGTTCCTGCAGCGCCTGGCTCTGCGTCAGGAACTCGGCCTGGCCTGCCAGCAGGCGCTCATTGGCGGCCGCACTGTGCTGTTCAAAGGTGCTGGTCATCGCCTGCAGGCGGTCGACCAGCGCCGGCAGCGCGGCGGACTGTGCCTGCAGCAGGCGCAGCGATTCGGCGCGCTGCCAGGCCTGCGAATATGGGTGCAGGTCGCCGGCAATGGCGCGGTCCAGCTGCTGCACGGCCTGCAGGCGGTCGCGGCGCAGCAGCGCGGCCAACAGGCCGAGCATCGCCGAGCTGGCCACGCCGGCGATCGAGGTACCGAAGGCCACCGCCAGGCCCTGCACCGGCGAGGCCAGCGAGCCGCGGATCGCGGTCATGTCGGTCGCGCTCTGCAGGGCCAGCCCGGTGCCGCGCAGCGTGTCCATCATGCCCAGCAGGGTACCGAGCATGCCGAGCAGTACCAGCAGGCCAACCAGGTAAGGGGTCAGCACCGGTGCGGGCAGGGCGGTGCGCTCGCCTTCCACGCGCAGGCGCACGGCGTTGCGCAGGCCTACCGGCACGCGCTCCAGCCAGGGGGCGAGGCTTTCCTTCGCGCTGGACAGGTCGTTCAGTGCGGCGCGCAGGCCGTTGCTGGCCTGGCGGTAGCGGTACAGCTCCACGCCGCCGGTGATGTAGCAGGCCGCGATGATTGCCGCCACCGCTGCACCCAGCGGATGCACCGAAACGTAGCCAATGCCGATCCAGCACACGGCCAGCAGGCCGACAAGGAAAACAACGACATGGAGAGCAGTTCTGGACATGGTGTTCCGGTCAGTGGGAGCGCAGGGCATCTTGCAGCCCTTCGATCGGGTGGAAGCGCAGCTGCAGCTCGGCGAGCAGCAGCGTGCGCATGTCATGGCGGAAGGCCGCGCGCCAGCCGGGCTGGCCATGCACGCGTTCAAAACGGGCGCCGAGCACCGCCGGCGCGGTGGCCAGCAGGCTGTGCTCGCGCGGGGTGAGGGTCTGTTCCATCACCGCATCAACCTCGGCCAGTCGCGCCAGCTCCGGCGAGACCTGTACCAGCTGGTCGCGCAGGCGGCCGCGCAGGCGCCCGGTGGCGGTCTGGATGGCCTGCTGCAGCACCCGGTAGCGCTGGCGCAGCGAAGCGAAGTCGGGTGCGGCCGCGGCCTCGGCCAGGTCCAGCAGGCGCTCGGCCTCGGCGTCCTCGCGGATCGAGGCCAGCAGGCTGGCATGGGCCTGGGCGCAGTCGGCCAGTACATCCCCGGCCGCCTCGGCAGCTTCGCCGGGCTCGGGCAGGCGTCCGCCCAACGCGCCGGACAGGGCCACGGCACGGCTCCAGTCCACCCACTGGCCGAGGCGATCGGTCAGGACGGGACTGCTGGCCGGCATCGCGCCGTCGCTGAGACGGGCGAGCAGGCGGAGGAACTCCGGTCCACCCAGGACCGGCTGCGCTGCGTTCGCCATCAAGGGGTGAGGGGCCAAAAACCGCTGATTTTACAGCCAGATGACCCCGGCTGGATGAAGGCGGGGCCTGGGGGGCGGTACCCGCAGGCGCGACAAGGCTTAGAATGTCCGGCTGCATCCACCCGTTCGACCCCTGGAGTACCCCCATGACTGTTGCGCAGTTCTACCCGATCGGCACCCCCGGACAGCCCTGGGGCGACGTGGAACGCGCACAGTGGCGGGCCCGCCAGCAGCGCCAGCGCAGCTACCACGATGACGTGGTGGCCGCCCTCGAGCGCCTGGACGACAGCGTTTTCGACGTGATCCAGTACGGCCAGCTGGACTATGCACCGGACCATTACCCGCTGTTCGCGGTGGTCAACCACGACTGGAACCCGGCGCTGCCGACCGCGCTGATCACCGGTGGCGTGCATGGCTACGAGACCAGCGGCGTGCACGGCGCCCTGCAGTTCCTGGAACAGCAGGCCGAGCGTTACCTGGGCCGGCTGAACCTGATCGTGGCGCCCTGCGTCAGCCCGTGGGGCTACGAGCGCATCCAGCGCTGGAACCCGGGTGCGATCGACCCGAACCGCAGCTTCCGTGACGGCGGCCAGATCGAGGAAGCGGCCGCCCTGATGCGCTGGGTGGCCGAGCGCAAGCCGAACCTGCTGGTGCACCTGGACCTGCACGAAACCACCGACAGCGACCTGCACGAATTCGATCCGGCGCGTTGCGCCCGCGACGGCAAGCCGTTCGAGCGCGACACGATTCCCGATGGCTTCTATGTGATTGGCAACAGCGAAGACCCGCAGGCCGAGTTCCAGAAGGCCCTGATTGCCGCCGTGGCCCCCATCACCCACATCGCCCCGGCCGATGCCGACGGCAACCTGGTCGGCCTGCCGCTGCAGTCGCCGGGCGTGGTCTGGGGCGAGTCGCGTTCGATCGGCGCCTGCGCCGGCTTCACCGACGCACGCTTTGCCACCACCACCGAGGTCTACCCGGACAGCCCGCGCACCAACCCGCAGGAATGCAACGACGCCCAGGTGGCGGCGGTGTGCGCGGGTCTGGATTTCGCCCTGTCGGCGCAGTAACGCGCCACGTTGCGGGCGGTGACCGGCATCAGCCGGTGCCGCTTCTTCAGCGGCGCGGCGGCCACAGCCGGCGAACCCAACGCGCGGCATCCGGCAAACACATCCAGATCGCGTTCGTACACGACGCTGCTGACGCCAAACAGGCCCAGCAGCGAGTGGAAGACGTTGTCGTGGCTGTGCGCCCGGTGCAGGGCATTCCCACGCAGGCAGGCCGTGTCCAGGCCCGCGTTGCGGCCGAAGTCCGGTGAGAACCACATCACCATCGGCACCTGGGTCTGCTCGCGCGGCGCGATGAAGTAAGGCGTACCGTGAAGGTACATGCCGCGTTCGCCGAGCGACTCGCCATGGTCGGACACATAGATCAGCGCGACATCGCGCTGGTCCGAATAACCCTGCAACAGGTCGATGGTCTCCGCCAGCACCCGGTCGGTATGCACCAGGGTGTTGTCATAGGTGTTGACCAGCGCCTGGTTGCTGCAGTGCTGGATCTGGTTGCTGTCGCAGGTCGGGCTGAAGGCCCGCGACGCTGCGGGATACCGTTCAAAGTAGGTCGGCCCATGGCTGCCGAGTTGATGCAGCACGACCAGGGCATCGCCGTGGATGGCGTCGATGCGTGCGCCGAGCTGATGCAGCAGCACGTCGTCGTAGCAGGTGCCGTCGGTGTTGACGCACTGGCCGGCCACCTTGAGTGCGGGCATGTCCTCGGTCGGCACGCGCTCGCACACGCCCTTGCAGCCGCCATTGTTGTTGTTGCGCCAGAGCACGCTGACGCCGCTACGCTGCAGGATATCGAGCACGTTCTCCTCGGTCGCCGCGCGGACGTCGTCGTATTGCTGGCGGGTCATCTGCGAGAACATGCACGGCACCGAGATCGCTGTTGCGGTTCCGCATGAGGAAACATCACTGAAGCTGATGACGCCTTCCTTGCGCGAGAGCCGGGGATTGGTCGCGCGTGGGTAGCCGTTGAGCTGGAAGTTCTGTGACCGCGCGGTCTCGCCGACGACCATGACCACCAGCTTCGGGCGCGGGCCCGGAATGCGCCGCGCGTCCGTGCCGATCGGGCGCAACGGTTGCTGGCGGGCGCTGTAGAGGCTTTTCAGGTAACCGTGGGTATGGCGCATCACGTTCAACGGCAGCACCTGGTCGCGGATGTAGCGGTTATTGCGCAGCAGTGAGGAGTAGTCCTTGTAGAACGCAAAGCCGATCACCAGCAGCATCACCAGCGACGCCAGGACGTTGGCCGGCCACACCAGCAGGGAACGTATCGAACCGGCCCCGCTGGTGGTGCGCACCAGGGCGAGCCCGGCAGCGGGCAGCACGCCCAGCGCCAGCAGCGTGAGCAGCAGCGGCAGCGACAGATAGGCGTTCAGTTCGGCCTGGTTGGTCTCGAACACGTTCTGCACCATGCTGAGGTCGATCAGCACGTTGTAGTGCAGCATGAAGTAGCTGCAGCCGGCGCTGACGACAACCAGCAGCACCAGCAGCGGCTTGCGCACGAAGGGTAGCGCCAGCAGTGGCGTCAGCATCAGATTGAACAGGCAGAACAGCAGCAGCGGCAGGGTGGCCAGGAACAGGATGCTGCGCACACCGTTGAGATCAATCAGCCCCCACAGCGTCTTCCAGAGGGCGATGTTTCCAATCGTGGCGAAGAACAGTGCGGCGGCCCAGACCAGAACGATTGGATGGGACCGTGGAAAACGGAGGCATTGGCGCACGAGCAGGTTCCGCGGAACAGGAGTGCGCGCAGTATCGAAACGGCTTTATCAGGAAGTTGTCAGCCTGGCCGGGCTAGCCCAGCAGGATCACGCCCCACACCGCGCCGACCATCAACAATGCGGTGGTCTGCGCGGCGCTGCCCATGTCCTTGGCGTTCTTGGACAGCGGATGCTGCTCCAGCGAGATGCGATCAACCACGGCCTCGATTGCCGAGTTGAGCAGTTCCACCAGCAGGCTGATGAAGCAGACCGCCAGCACCAGTGCGCGCTCGGTCGTGCTGATGTCCAGCACGAAAGCTGCAGTGATCAACAGCGCGTGCAGGAGCAGGAGCTGGCGAAAGGCGGCCTCGCCGCGGAAGGTCGCGATGAAGCCATCGCGCGAATGGATCAGGGTGTGGAAGATGCGGCTCAGGCCGGTCTTGCCGTGCGGATACTTGCCGCTGTGTTTGGGATGCTGCATGGCGCTTTCAAAGTCGGGGGCAACCCCGAGCATGTGCACGCCGCTGTCAGGAATACGTCAGATGCGGGCCGCAGGCCAGTGCAGGGCGAACCGGCAGCCGTGCTTCGAGGACTGTACTGTCATCGTCCAGCCAAGGTGTTCGACGATGCGCTGCACGATGGACAGTCCCAATCCTTCACCGCTGAGCGGTGCCCCGGGCACGAATCGTTGGAACTGCTGCGGGTCGATGCTGGAGGGCAGGCCGGGGCCGGTGTCTACGATGATCAGTGTGGTGGTGTCCAGGGTGATCCGGACCTTTCCCTGTTCGGTGTATTGGCAGGCGTTGCGCGTCAGGTTCCAGATCACGCTGTGTACCAGGTCCGAATTGGCGTGCATCGTCACCTCTCGACCGGGATCGACGGTGATTCCGACCGGCTTGCCGGCCAGCCAAGGCTGGCAGCGCTCCACGCAGGACTCGATCAACGGACGCAAAGCCACCTCGCTACGCGGGACTGAGCCGGGGGAACGTGAGAGCAACAGCAGGCAGGACAACTGGCGCTGCATCTCCTGGGTGGTACGCAGGATGCGCTCCGCGCTGGGAACCAGGTGGCTGTCAGGAGGAAGCTGGCAGGCAAGGGTTTCCGCAGCACCGCCGATGATGGCCAGCGGCGTACGCAGCTCATGGCTGGCATCGCCGCTGAAGCATTGCTCGCGGTGCAGGAAACGCTCCAGTTCATCACTATGCCGGGCAAAGGCGCGGGCCAGAACGCCGATCTCGTCGCGTGCGTCCTGGTAGGGAAAGGGCTTGTGGCCGTCCTGCACCGCATCGGCCAATCGTGTGATGGGCGCGATGACGTGGGTAGCGACCTTGCGGCCGATCAGGAAGGCGCCGAGTACGCAGACCGAAATGACCAGTGCCGCAAAGGCATTGATCAGGTGTTCCAGATAACCATAGGGTGCAGCGTCCTGCAGCAGGTAGTAACGTTGGCCACGACTGTCGAACACACGCAGGTGCCACTCGTTGGGCGCCTCTTCGCCGTGGTAGCCCGGGCCGTATTGGCGCAGCACGACAGGCACGTCCTGGGCATCGAACAGCTGGGTCCCTGGTGGCAGGGCGGGGTGTTGGCCACGATCCAGCGCGGCCTGCAGCCTTTGCACTTCGCCGTGCTGGGTCCGTGCGACGACAGCAGCCCGGACCTGGTCGTAGTCGACCTGTTCGGCCAGTACGATGAAGCCCATGGCCCCGGCCATCAACAGCACGAACGAGATCGTGATGCGGGTGCGCAGGCTCAGGCGGCGGTAGAGGGAGGCAGGGCTCACGCCTGCATGCGCCAGCCGACGCTGTGCACCGTGGTGATCAGTGCGGTGTCGAAGCTGCGGTCCACCTGCAGGCGCAGCTCATGGATGTGGGTTCGCAGCGCGCCGCTGTCCGGTGGCTCGTCGCCCCAGACCAGGTATTCCATTTCCTGCTTTCGCACCACCGCGGGAGCCGCACGCACCAGGCACATCAGCAGCTTGTGCGACGTGGGCGTCAGCGCGATGCAGCGGCCTTGCCGCCAGGCCTGTGGCGAGCGCGTGTCCACCTGCAGGTCCTTCCACGCCAGCACGCTCTGGACCTGGCGCCCCTGTGCCCTTCGTATCAGGGCCTTGATCCGTGCATCCAGTTCCGTCAGCGAGAACGGTTTGACCAGATAGTCATCCGCGCCCAGTGCCAGGCCCTGCACGCGGTCTTCGACTGGATCGCGCGCGGTCAGCATCAGGATCGGCACCGGATTCTGGAACTCCTGGCGCAGCTTCCGGCACAGCGCCATCCCGTCCAGGCGCGGCAGCATCAGGTCCAGCAGGATGGCGTCGTAGTCGTGTTGCGTGGCCCGGCGCAGTCCGCTGGCACCGTCGCGGGCGTCGTCCAGGACGTAGCCCAGCGGTTCAAAGAAGGCATACAGGTTGGCAACCAGCTCGGGGTTGTCTTCGATGATCAGCAGGCGGGTCATGGCATGCGTCCTTGCGCGTGGCCGAACTCTGCCCGATCGATGGCCGGATGCCAATGCCTTGGCTGAATGAATCGTGGGTGCGACTGGTCCGCACCCGATTCCGTTCAATCAGCGGGGCTGCGTGAATCGCGTATCGAATGGATTACCGAGAAGAGGCCTGCGATGAGCCAAGCAGCGAGCAGCGCACTCTGGAACCCAGTGGTTCGCATCATTCACGTCGGCCGCGGCATGGAGGGAGCGCGGAGGGGCCCACAGCAGGACCCCGCCGCCCTCCACATTCAGCGATGCAGCGCGTCGATGATCAAGCCGGTCGCGATCTCCACCAACAGGTACTCGGTGTCGGACTGGCGCACCCAGCGCTGGCCGCGACCCGGATTGCGCAGGTCATAGCGCGCGTAGTCGTCTACCCAGTAGCGGCGGTCCACTTCGGCCCAGGGCAGGCGGTCGCCACGACGCCAGGCCTTCTTCTGCCAGCCCGGCGGCGGCGCATCGCGGTTGTGCGGGCCGCCTGCATGCGGCGGCGGGCCGTTGCCGCGGGCGTGGTGCGGCGGATCGGCGAAGGCGGGGGCCGCAGCCAACGCGGTGGCGGTGGTCAAGGCGATGGCAAGTAAACGTGTGGTCTTCATGGAGATGCCTTCGTCATGGCCGCGGCATGCGGCGCTGTGGCGGGAATATAGGGCAGGCAGCGTGAATGAATACGGGTGTGCGCGGCACTTTCCTGAACACACGGCGTGACGTGCAGTCGCCGCCCCGGAACGGATCAACGGGTCCCGTCCCGGGCCGGATCCGTTGCGCCCCAACCACCGCCCAGTGACAGGAACAGATCCATCTGGCGATCGACCCGGTCCGCGCGCGATGCGGCCAATGCGGACTCCGCATCTGCCAGTGCGGCCTGGGCCGAAAGCACATCGAGAAAATCGATCCTGCCGAAACGGTAGAGCTGCTGTGCCTGCGCCGCGGCCCGCGCTGCGTCCCCACGCGCCTGTGCCAGGCTGTGCTCGCGTTCGAGCTCCTGCGTGCAGGCAGAAAGCGCAGTCTCGGTCTGGCGCAGTGCCTGCAGCACCGCGCCGTCAAAGGAAGCAAGAGCGGTATCTGCATTGGCACCGGCCGCTGCGATGCGGGCCTTGGCCACGCGGCGGTTGGGCCAGTGCCATGACAGCAGCGGCCCGACGCTCGCCCCGAAACTGTCGGCGGAAAGCAGCTGCCGTCGCATGCCCGCCGTGCCCAGGGACGCGCCCAAGGTGATCCGCGGATAGAGTTCCGCAGTCTCTACGCCGATCATCGCTGTGGCCGCGGCAAGGCTACGCTCCGCGGCACGTATGTCGGGGCGCCGCTGGAGCAGCTGCCAGCCCTCGCCGACCGGCAGCGCCTGCCCCAGCTCCGGGGGGCGCGGGCACGCTTCCGCCTCCCTCGGATAGTCTGCCGGCACCCTGCCCATCAGTGCGGCCAGTTCGAACAGTGCGGCCTGGCGCTTCGCCAGCAGGTGCGGTATCCCCGCCGCGCTGCGGTTGACCGCGGCTCCGGCACGGCTGACATCGAAGTCCGTTCCGCGCCCGCCCGCGGCCAGGCGACGGGTTGCCTCCAGCGTGGCGCGCTGTATCGCCAGCACCTGCCGGGTCGCAGCGAGCGTGTGATTGCTTGTGCAGATCTGGAGATAGGCACGGGTGACGGCCGCAGCGACGACCACGCGGACCTGGTCCCGTGCTGCAGCGACAGCCTCCGCGTCCGCGTTGGCGGCTTCGATGCCGCGGCGGATGCCGCCTGCAAGATCCAGTGGATAGGAGAGGTGAAGGCCCAGCGCATAGGACTGCGGCGCGGCCGACGCCTGGGTGTAACCACCGGCATGGGTGAGCGTGCCCGATGCATCCACCTCGGCCTGCACGGCACCGCGCGCGCGGTACTCCAGCACGGTAGCGCTGGCGCGCCGAAGATTGGCATCAGCGGCGCGCAGGTCGGTGTTGGCCGCCAGTGCTTCGCGCACGTAGCCGTCAAGCTGGGTGTCGCCATACAGTTCCCACCACCGATCCGGTGGCGCGTCGTGGCTGAACGATGCCTCCCGGCCCGAGACGAACGCCTGCGCCGCGTGTGTGGAGGCAGCGACGGCATTCGCAGGCAGGTGATAGTCGGGGCCGGAGACGCAGGCCGTCATCGGCAACAGCAGGGCAAGCAGCCCACCGCGTAGTGTTCGCAAGCTCACTTGCAGGCTCCTTGTGCCGAGGGCGTGATGGTCACACTCGCAGTGCGACCGACGATCAGGCGGGTATCCGGCGGCGCATCATCGATGCGGATGCGTACCGGGATCCGCTGTGCCAGCCTCACCCAGGTGTACGTCGGCGCCACGGCGGGCAGCAGGTTGTGCGTGCTTGAGCGCTGATCGTCGGCAATGCCGGCGGCGATGGTATCCACGTGCCCGCGCACGTCGTGGTCGTCGCCCATCAGCCGGGCCACGGCGGCATCGCCCTCGGTGATGCAGCCCAGCTTGGTTTCCTCGAAATAGCCCTCGATGCGCAGGCTGCGGGTGTCGATCAGCGCCAGCGCCTGTGCCCCCGGCTGCAGGTAGTCGCCCGCGTGCAGGTCCAGGTTGGTGACGATGCCATCGGTGGTCGCGCGCACCTCGGTGCGTTGCACATTGAGCCGGGCAACGCGCTGTTCGGCCCGCGCCTGCGCCAGGGCGGCCAGCTCGGTATCGACCTTGGCGGCATTGCGTTCGCGGGTTTCCGAAGCGACCAGGTTGCCCAGTGCGTTGTCCCGCGTCGATTCGCGGCGGGCCAGCGCCAGCGTGGCGCGTGCGCTGCTGGCCGCTGCGTCGGCCTTCTCAAGTGCGGCAGCGAAGCGCGGCTGGTCCAGCACCAGCAGCAGCTGTCCGGCGCTCACCCGCTGGTTATCGTGCACCAGCACCTGGGTGACCAGCCCCCCCATGTCTGATGCAACGCGCACCACGTCGGCGCGCACCCGTCCATCGCGCGTCCACGGGCGTGTTTCGTAGCGATGCCAGATGGCCAGTGCAGCGACGACGGCAATTGCGAACACCACCAGGGTTGCGCTCCAGCGCCCGATGACAGCAAGCGTGTGTTTCATCTCATTTCTCGAACAGGGGCGCGAGCCGGATCATCAGCTCCGCCAGGATCACGAACAGGGACAGGCCCACCAGTGGCCACGCGGCAAACAGCCGGTACAGGCCGAGGCTGGCGAGCAGGCGCGAGGCCACTATCGACAGCGCCAGCGCGGCGAAGGCCACCGCAAGCAGGCCGGGAATCAGCACGCCGTCAATCGAAAGATCAGGAAGCATGAGCTCAGCGCCGATGAGTGAGCGGAGATACGAGAAGGTCGCGGCGCAACCCGCAGAGCAGGTGCGACAGCTGCTCCCGATCAGCCCCGCTGCTGGCCGCCGCAGCCTCGCGCATGCGGTCCAGCAGTTTCAGAAGATGGATGTCGCCACTGCTTGGCGCGCGAGTGCGCATCCTGAAATGTGCGGCGATGCGCTCGACCAGCGCGGCGTGAAGCGACTGGGTGCGCGGATCGTCCAGGCGCTTGCCCAGTGCGCGGAGTTGGCTGGATGCACGTGCCGCACGAACCTCCGCAAACAATGCCCGCAGGTCGTGTCCCGCGCTGGAACGGCCCTGCAGCCTGGGAGCGAGCAGCCCGATTCGATCCAGCATGCGGCTGAGCCAGGCGCGTGTCACATCACCTTGTCCGGCGGCGTGTCGTGCGATGTCCCGGCGGATCGAACGCTCCAGCCGAGCGCGGTTGCGGCCCGCATCGGCGGTCTGGAACAGCTGCATGCTGCACAGTGCCACCGTCGTACCGACGAACAACGCAACGCTGTTGTTGAGTGCGCCGACGATGTTGACCGAATTGGTCGCGCCCAGGCCTGCGATGATCGGGAAGGTCAGTACCACGCCCAGGGCGGCCATGATGAAGGGCGGCCGGGCCAGGAACGATCCGCACAGCAGCAGCACCGGCGCGAGCGCGGCAATCAGGCCGGTGATATCGGACAACGCGGGGAAGATCAGCAGACCGTAGAGCAGGCCGACGGCCACGCCGATCAATGACCCCACCAGATAGCGCATGACATGCGGCGCAGGCGCTTCGATCGTGCCGAACAGCACGCACGCCGTGCCGATGATGGACACCGCCGTGGCGCCCTCCGACCAGCCGGTGACGATCCACAGAACGCAGCTCAGCAGGATGCCCACGAACGCGCCCAGCGCGCTGCGCAGGGCAAGCTGATGATCCCGGTGAAGCGCCGCACCACGCGCATGTCGCGCAAGGCGAGCAGGTACATGCCGGCGCCAGTCGGGCCGGGCAGTGTGCAGTTGCGCCTGCAGCACGCGGCAGTCGGCGTGGGCGAGGTCGAGCTCGGCCTGTTGCGCGGCGAGGCCGGTCTGCATCAGCTCGCGCCAGCCAGGCGAATCCATGGCGCTGGCCTGTGATGAGCGCAGCCGTGCGATGGAATCTTCCACCGCGCTGGACAGCAGCAGGACGTCCAGCATCCGGTCATGCACGGCACGCAGGATCTGCACCTGGGCCACGCCGTGGGCGCTGTCGAAGGGCAGGTGGATCGACAGCACATGCAGCTCGAGCAGGTCGGCGGCCACTTTCGAGCGGTCCGTCGCCAGCACCGTGTCCGATGCACCGGCGCGCATGTCGCGTGTCCATCGTTCCGCATCATCCAGCACGGCAGCAACCCGTGCGTGCACGCGCGACGAAACCCGGCGCGGCAGCACCAGCCCATGTACCAGCGTAGCCGCCAGGATGCCGATGGCGATTTCCTGCACCCGCGTGATGGCGATGGTGAACACGTCTGCCGGCACCATCACCGCCGGAAACCCGATCAGGCTGGTGGTATAGCCGGCCAGCAGGAACGCATAGGCACGTGGCGTGCGGTCGAGCATCGCCAGATACAGGCACAGCGCCATCCACGTGGCGAGCGCGGCGCTCAGCACCAGGGGAGCATTGGCGAAACGTGGCACCAGCACGACGGTGGCGACGGCCCCGCCCACGGTACCCAGCAGGCGGAACAGGCCGCGGCTGAGGGTCGCCCCGGACAGGGGCTGCGACACCAGATAGACCGTGCCGATCACCCAGAACGGGCGATTCAGACCGATCCGCAAGGAGACATACAGCCCCAGCGACGCGGCGAGCAGGCATTTGAGCGAGAACAGCACCGCCTCCCGGTCGGTCCTGAGGGCAGGGCTTTTCAACCGGGCAAATGCCTGGAGCACGTGGGGGCGGAACGGGGTGGGGGAGTGCATGCGGCTCATGCTAGTGAGCGACCGCAACGGCGAATTTCGCTACAATGACAACCAATCGCTAAAACCGGTCAATGTGAGAATGGCTCGCATTTCGCTCCCCGGCTTTGACCTGGACCCGGACGAGACCGATCGCCCGGCGGTCGCCAGCCGCCTGCAGGTGGCTGAGCACGACGCGGAAATTCCCGTGCATGAGCACCGCAAGGGCCAGCTCATTCTTGCGCTGCATGGCGCGGTGACCTGCGAAGTGGCCAATGCGTTGTGGATCGTGCCGCCGCAGTGTGGCGTCTGGATCCCGGGCGGCATGCCGCACAGCAATCGCGCCACCGCCAACGCGCGCCTGTGCTACCTGTTCGTCGAGCCCGGCGTCGTCGAGCTGCCGGCGCAGTGCGTGACGCTGGCGATCTCCCCGATGCTGCGCGAGATGATCCTGCACCTGGCCGACGCGCCTCTGGACTATCCGGATGGCAGCCACACCGACCGGCTGGCGCGGTTGTTGCTGGACGAGCTGGTACAGATGCCGGCCGAGCACCTGTCGTTGCCGGTCAGCCCTCACCCGAAGGTGCGGGCGTTGGCGGCGGCGCTGTCGGCGGATCCGGCAGATCGCAGCACCATCGGCCAGTGGGCCATGCGCCTGGCCCTGGGCGAGCGCACGTTGACCCGGCTCATCGAACGGGAAACGGGATTGTCCTTCGGGCGCTGGCGGCAGCAGCTGCACCTGCTCATCGCCATTCGAGAACTTGCCGCCGGTGCACCGGTACAACGCGTTTCCGAGACGCTGGGCTATGAGTCGGTGACGGCCTTCATCACGATGTTCAAGAAAGCGCTTGGCCTTTCCCCGGCGCGGTACTTCGCGGTGCGCCTGCGTGGGCAGTAGCCGGGAACAGCGGGGGAAGCCCCTGCCTGGAACGTGCGCGATACCCAGGGCCGCATCAGCCAGATCGGCCTGACCCGGCCTGGCCAGGCGCGCCAGATCGTGGTGAACAACGTGACCTATGCGGCCTTCGGCCCGGCGACCGGCTGGACCTACGGCAATGGCCGCCAGCTGCAGCGTCCGTTGGATCTGGATTACCGCCCGCAGGCGGTGCACGACCCGGCCGCGGGCGGACTGTCGCTGGGCTACGGCTACGACCCGGTCGGTTCGATCACCGAGCTGAAGAACGGCACAGGCTCAACGGTACTCGCCAAGTACGCCTACGACGCGCTGGGCCGCCTGACCCAGACCCAGGACGGCACGACCGGCACGCCGATCGAAATCTATGCCTACGACGCCACCGGTAATCGGACCGCGCTGACCACGTCGGCAGGCACCGCCAGCTACGCCTATCCCGCAACCAGCCATCGCCTGACTGCGGTGGATGGCGAAGCGCGCACCCATGACGCAGCGGGCAATACCACCAGCATCGGTAGCAAGACGTTCACCTACAATGACGCCAACCGCATGAATGCGGTGAAGCAGGGCAATGCCGTGCTGGAAAGCTACGGTTACAACCATCGCGGCGAGCGCATGTTGCGCTCCCCGGCCGCCGGCGCGGCTCAGATCACCCTATATGACGAGGCGGGGCAATGGCTGGGCAACTATTCGGCCACGGGCCAGGCGCAACAGCAGGCCATCTGGCTGGACAACTACCCGGTGGCGCTGATCAATGTGCCGAGTACCGGCGTGCCGGAACTGGCCTACGTCCAGCCGGATCACCTAGGTACGCCGCGCGTGGTGATCGACCCGGTACGGAACGTCTCGATCTGGGAGTGGAGCAACAAGAGCGAGGTGTTCGGCAACCAGATTCCGAGTGCCGACCCGGATGGCGATGGTGTGGCGATCGAGCTGGCGCTGCGATTCCCGGGCCAGCAGGCGACGGATGCGAGTGGGTTGTTCTACAACTACTTCCGTGACTATGACCCGGCGTCGGGTAGATACGTGGAAAGCGATCCCGTTGGGTTAAATGCTGGCGTCGGTACGTATGGCTACGTGATCTCGAATCCCACCCGATTTACTGATCCGCTCGGGCTGACGACTACGCTGATAACGACATATAATTTTGGTATTGCAAACCACTCAGCGATTCATGTTTCGAGACCTGGCAAGCCCGATTTCCTGTACGACCCTTCTGGCACGTATGCACCTGGTGGCCGTCGAGGAACCGGCGGGCTATTTGAGGGGCGCGACGCCAGCTTGGCCAGCTACAAAAAGTATCAGGTGGGAACTGGTAGCCGAGTTGAATTAACGGTAATCCCTTTGACTCCGGAGCAAGAGTTAACTCTCATTGCGAACGCGGAGGAGTGGGGGGATGCACGTGGCTTCTGGTGTGCGAGCCACGTGTCCGGCGCGTTGGATGGAATGTGTGGGATAAAGCAAACACTCTTCCCGGGTGTTCTTCACAAGAGTGCAAAGGCGGCAGAATGTCCAGTCAAATGAAGGATAGGCTTATCTCATCATTGATATGCTTCACTCTATCTGTTTCTGTGAATTCTGCGGGATGGATATGGATATCCGCTTTCATGAAGATAGGAGCGATGCGAGTTCCATACGTACTGCTTCTCTCACTACTTCTTTCGGTTACATTCTATGCGCTCTCTCGATGCGAAAGTATGCGCCGCATCCCGCGAAGTTTAGTGGTGGGGTTGATCGCTGGTCTTGTACTCGGGGTCGTGGCTGTCACTTCTTCCAATCTGGCAGTTGATGGGGCGGCGCGCTTGCTTCTACAGAGCTTTGAGAGATTCGGAGCAACGGCATTGGTGGCAGACCTTTGGCCATCGCTATTACTTGGAAGCTGGCTTGTGGGAGCGATCGCATTTTGCGGGGCGTCGGTTTACTTGAGGCGAGCGTTCCTGGGGATGCCATGAATAATCGCCGCAGAGCCTTGGATTTCGACCGCGCTGAATTGATCCTATGCCTGCGGCGCCACCGGTAATGGCCGCGCTGACCACCTCGGCGGGAACTACCAGCGGGAATACGACGCTGCGACCGGACGCTATACGCAAGCGGATCCCATAGGCCTGTCCGGCGGCATCTCCGCCTACGGGTACTCGAGTGCCTCTCCGCTTCGCGCGGTTGACCCACTTGGGCTTGAGCCTGTGTTCGACACAAGTACGTGTGGCGGACAACTGGGAATGGTGACTTGTGATGGCAATGGAGGGTTCCTGGTCAGTGTCTGCAATTCGGGCTGCGACAAGATATGCACCGTTATGCATGAGCGAAACCATAAGGCGTTACTGGAAAAGAGGGTTCCTAATGCCTGCGTGGGTAGGCCCAAAGGTGCAAGTCCATTCCCAAAGAACTGGGAATATGGTGGGATCGAGCATCGGCAGCTGGCAAATGAGCTTGAGTGCCGTGCATATCAAGAGCAGATGATCTGTGCAACTCGGCTGCGCGACGGCGGACTCGGAGGCGCCGCAGTAGACAAGGCTTACAGCAGGGCAGTAAAGGAAAGGAGCGACAGGCAATGCGATGCATTCGGATACTAGCCATCCTCTCGCTCGTTCTGGGCCAGCTGGGGTGCCGGGATGAGGTGGAGAGTTCAACGTACCCCATGGGTCAGACGGGAAAGACTTGCACTGTCTACAAAGGCTTTGATCGCCAGCCTCCAGAAGTGGTTGTTGCCGAACTGGTCAGACGGGGTGTGGACAGTCGCAGGTTGATCCATAAAACAGTTTGCGGCTCGATCACCAGTTGGGAGATCCTTCCTGCAGGGGCGTCGATCAATCGGATACCTCCCCCAGATACCTATGTGAACCTCTGGCTGAGGGAAGACGGCTCTGTCTCCGTCAGTACGGACCGCCCTTGATGTCGGCGCTGCCCCTGATGCTCACGCATCGGACCAGCGCCCCTGTGCAATAGGCCTGCCAAACTGGGGAACTGCGCTCACTCAGCGTCATCCGGGTGAGCCTCGCGTGGTGATCGATCGGTCATCCGATGTCTGGGCTTGGGAGTGGAGCAACAAGAGCGAGGTGTTCGGTGACTGGATCCCGAGTGCTGATCCGCAAGACGATGGAGTGGTGTTTGAACTCGGCCTGCGCTTTTGGCAAATCGCCTCGGACGATCATCTGGACAAATGAACCGTACGGGGAGTTGCTCGCAGATGTGCGGGAGCTTATCGTCCGGGTGGAAGCTTCCCCTACTGATGACTCGGACGCCTCAAATGCACGCTGCCAAGCTGCTCCCAATCGTGATGCTGTCAATCACACTTTCTGGTTGCATGGAAGTTGCCAGCACCGAGTATGCAGACCGCAACCAAGCCGTCTCAAGACAAGCAATCGGTGAATCGAAGTGGTTGCCTTCATGGTTGCCTGAGGACGCAGTCAACATACGCGAGTCGCACGACATGGACACAAATGAATCGTGGCTGGTTTTCCGCCTTACCAGTGGGGTACTTGCTTTGCCCGAAGACTGCAGGCTAGTGAGCAGGCCGGAGATGTCCGACGCGCGAGTCATGCGGAGATTTCCTCAGTTTGCCCGCAACGCGTGGTCGCGAGCGTCAAGCTATGGCGGCAAGTTCTATCTGTGCCCGGAGGGTAATGTTGGTCGCTGGGTCATGCGCGATGAACAGCTGGGCCTTGTTTACAGCGGAATAAAACTCTAGGTGGATGGACGGTCTCACCTGGCAAGCGAATGCGTGAGTGGCATTTGGCAGCCTCCTTTTCCGGCACCTGATTCGGCAATTTCCGGCTGAGCGTCGTGTGTGGGAGGGGTTCTGGGATATCGGCCCCATGGGCTATGGTGGCTGTAGGACAGGCGGCAAGTAGAGGCGAATAGAAATGAAAGGCAATCTGAGAGAAAGAGATGCGCTGTCGCCAACTGGCTTCTATGACCAATACTATGCGGATAGTGGCCTGGATCAGGAAATCGTAGGGGAGCTGCTGGAGCATGTTGCAGACGAGCTTCGTTTGCCCTCCGGGAAGCTCCGTCCTGGAGATCGATTTTCGAAGGAACTGTCGCCTGGTGAAGCTGATGGCTGGGACTCGGGGTATGGGGTGTTGATATTCGAGCTTCAATCGCTCGCAAGAAAACGTGGTATTGCAGTCGATCGGCGGGTGGATTCGCTCGACGACTACATTCGTATCATGGCGGGTATCTATTGATGAGATTGATGCGTTCCTGAATGGCTATTGGCATGAGACGTCGCAGTGCGTACTGAGGATTCGGGGATGCCAAAGGTGAGGTGTGCCGCAGCTGTCATTGCCGGTCTGGTTCTGGCCGGCTGTGCAACATTGGGTGGCGATATGATCGTGCGCGTCTCGGGAAGCGTGCCGCCAGGTCAGGGTGACGTTCGCGCTCTCGATTGTGAGCTGAGCATGCTCGGGGAGGGCGAAGGTGTAGTTTCGTCGAAACCGGTTGGAAGCACATTCTCGGTCCCCATGATGGTCGTTGCAGGGCCGGAACCCCAGAGCTACCAATTCGCCGTTGAATGCAGGGACGGCCGGAGGTTCGCATCCAAGCCGGTGCAGATCAGTAGTCGGCGGTCCTATGCCCGGGATCTCAATCTTGGGGAGCTTCAGGAGCGGTGAGAGAGAGGAAGGGGCGACCGGGGTCGCACCTCCGTGGTATGCATCTGACGGATTCCAGTGGATGAATGAAGATTTCAACTTGCTCGAATGGTGTGACGCCACGTTGCTGGCCATCAACATTGACAGGAGCAAACCTGGCGTATGCGACGAGGTAAAGGTCCACGTGCGCTGGCCGGACGGCCGGCAGGCAACCGTCTGCTTCTCGGAAGCCTACGGGTGCTCGGCGCTCATGAACTTCGGCGTACTGGGGGAGGAGGGAATAGAGTTCGCCAGGGTCGAGGACGACGAGCCGGGGCTTGCTCATCTTCTTGATCGTTGGAAGGCGGTTGGCTATCCGTTGTCCGGCCTGAAATGTTTCCGTATCGAGACCACCTCGACCGGAAGCGTAATTCTCATCTACGCCAGGACATGGCGGATCGAGCATCTGCCGATGGCGGGTGCAGTGCCCTGAAGGACATTCCGTGCCCAGATTCCTCACCCCGACAAGGCTCCCTCATCCGGGGGAAGGCGCCTGAGAAGACCGAGCGGAGACGTGCTTGGTTTCACGATTTTTGGCCCTGCGGCGACGTTGGCCGCCACACTCTGCAAATTGAGGCCTTGATGATGGTGAGGATCCTGACAGCACTACTTCTGATTGGAGTCGGACTTGGATTCTCTGGCGGCGCATGGGCTGTAGGAAAGCGGCCCTTCAAGATGATTCAGTTCTGCGTGCATGACCAAGAGGGCGTGAATCGGTTCAAGCAGACCCTCAGCTCTATCGCCAAGGACGAAGGAATGCAGTACTTCGATGGCAGCGCTGAATTGGATCGCCAGCTTGCCAGAGCAAAGGTGGACGTGAAGCGCCCTGTCGTCTACGTCGGAGTGAAGCGGGAAGATGGCTCAGGACTGGAGGCGGGGAACCTCGGATTGGATCGCTTCGAGATAGCCATCGGCTTCTCTGAAGGGAAGATGCCCGCCGAGGCACTGTCATTCTCTGTTCGCGTCGAACGTACCTTGGCCGAGCGCTGGAATGTACTCGCGATTCCCTCGGCGAAGGGCGCTACGCCGCTGGCATGTCGGGTGGAAGGCGGTTCTCGTTGAAGTCCGTTGCACATGACATTCACCCTTCGGGCTGCAACCGCCCCACCGCCTGGGCGCACAACGACTGGCAGGCCATGACCAACCCTTCCATCACCCGGTCGCCCACGTACTGCCCGGGGTCGCAGTTCTGCCGGGTGCGTTCGGCCGCCAGCAGCATTTCCAGCACCACCCGCAACCCGGTCAACGCGCAATCGGCGTCGGCCAGGGCGAGGCAGCGGCCGGGCAGCTGGTGACGCTCCGGCCACGGTTGCCCATCGGCCGCCGCACCGGAGCCGATGCGGTGGAGATTGGCAATGAAGGTGTTCCTGTCCACTGTTGGCGCAGCCTGTGGCGAACCGTCATCGCCGGCGGTGCTGCGGTAGGCGTGCAGATGCGGGAAGTCCGATTCGTTCATGGCAAGGCTCCGTGCAGGGCAATCGGTAGCCGCCACCCGAAAGGTGGCGGGCGGTACGTGGTTCGAATCCGGGTTGGCTTCAAGCCGGCGGGCGCGAACGCCCCCAACGCACCGCCCGCCATAGCCGGCAGACGGATTGCCAGCCGGCGCCACGCATGGTGACGCCGGCTGGCAAGCGCACTTACTCAAAGCCAACACGGGATTCGAAGCCCGGCCACCCTTTTTCCGGTGGCACGCCATCTGAGCCCCTGGCGCTGTGCAATGCCAATCAGAAGAGTTGCAAACATCACTCGATTGGAGACGCTTTCGGCATTCTCCCACGCTGTTAAGCCCCGCCAGTGCTGGCTGGCGTAGTGATCCGCCCGCAGCGTGCAATCTGCGACAGGTGTCGAGGTTGTCACGGCGAACGGAGCGGGCCGGGAGGGCCTATCACGACAGGCGGTGCCAATTCAGGCTGCGGGCTGTCCCGGGTTGACGCTTTCAACGCCCCAGCGCACTCTGCGGGCTGGGGTCGACAACCCGTTCAGGGGCAGGGCTGCAGGGTGGTACCAGGAGGCGGAACAGCCATGAGCCAACTCACCGACAGCTTCGGACGCAGCTTTCCGTACCTGCGCTTGTCGCTCACCGAAGCCTGCAACTTCCGGTGCAGCTACTGCCTGCCCGACGGCTACCAGGCGGACGGCCGCCCGCGTTTCCTGCAGGTGGAGGAGATCGGCCGCCTGGTGCGGGCCTTTGCCGCGCTGGGCATGAGCAAGATCCGCCTGACCGGCGGCGAGCCCAGCCTGCGCAAGGATCTGGACGAGATCATCGCCACCGTGGCGGCGGTGCCGGGTATCCGCAAGGTGGCGATCACCACCAATGGCACGCTGCTGCCGCGGCGCCTGCCGGGGTGGCACCGGGCCGGGCTGACTGCGCTGAACGTGAGCATGGACAGCCTGCAACGCGAACGCTTCAAGACCATCACCGGGCACGACCGCCTGCCGGAGATCCAGCAGGGCCTGGCGCTGGCGCAGGCGTTGGGCCTCCCGGCGATCAAGCTCAACGCGGTGCTGCTGCGTGGCCTGAACGACGACGAGCTGCCGCAGTGGATGGACTACCTGCGCGATCGACCCTTCAGCGTGCGCTTCATCGAACTGATGCGTACCGGCGACAACGAAGCCTATTTCCAGCGCCACCACCTGCGCGCCGACGTGGTGATCGAGCAGCTGCTGGCCGCGGGCTGGCACGAGCGACCGCGCGCGGCCGATGCCGGCCCGGCGCGCGAGTTCGGCCACCCTGACCATCGCGGCAGCATCGGCATCATCGCGCCGTATTCGCGTGACTTCTGCAAAGGCTGCAACCGCCTGCGGGTGACCGCCAAGGGCGACCTGCGGCTGTGCCTGTTCGGCGAGTTCGGCGTGCCGCTGCGCCCGCTGCTGCAGCGCGACGAGGACCATGACGCGCTGCTGGCACGCATCACCACCCAGCTTGGCCTGAAAGCGGCCGGGCACGGACTGCACCAGGGCCAGACCGGGCTGACCCCGCACCTGGCCTCGATCGGAGGATGAGCAACACGATGAGTGGGGAATTGAATGCGGCCTTCCATATGGCCGATGTCCGCGAGAAGCGCATCACCCGCCGCCGTGCGGTGGCAGTGGGCGAGCTGCATGCCGGTCCGGTGGCCTATCCACTGATCGTCGAGCGCCGCCTGCCGAAGGGCGACGCGCTGGTGATGGCCGAGATTGCCGGCCTGCAGGGCGCCAAGATGGCCTCGATGCTGATGCCGCTGTGCCACCCGCTGCCGCTGGAACTGGTGCAGGTGTTCTGCGCGGCGGTGCCGGAGCGGCAGGCGATCCGCGTGTGGTGCGAGTGCGCCAGCGAGGCGCGCACCGGCGTGGAGATGGAGGCACTGGCCGGTGTCAACGCGGCGCTGCTGACCCTGTACGATCTGAGCAAGCCGGTGGAACCGGCGCTGCGCATCGAAGGTATCCGCCTGCTGTTCAAGGAAGGCGGCAAGCGCGGTGTCTGGTTGCACCCGGACGGCATGGACGAGGCCGAGCGTGAGCGGTTCAAGCCGCGTGCGCCCAAGGGCCTGGAAGGCGCGGCCTGCGCGGTGATCACGCTGAGCGATCGCGCCAGCGAAGGCACCTATGAGGATATCTCTGGCCCGACCCTGGTGACCGGCGTGGAAAAACTGGGCGGCGAGGTCGTGGCTGCCGAGGTACTGCCTGATGGCATCGAGCCGTTGGCCACCCGCCTGCAGGCGTTGGCCGCCGAGGGCGTGCGCCTTTGCCTGTGTACCGGCGGTACCGGATTGGGCCCGCGTGACCTGACCCCGGAGGCGCTGCGTTCGTTGAATGCGCGGCCGGTGCATGGCCTGGCGCAGATGGTGCGGGCACTGAGTGCACAGCACACGCCGATGGCCTGGCTGAGCCGCGCCGAGGTGGTGCAGCTGGGCAACATGCTGGTGTTCGCGCTGCCCGGCAGCCCGAAGGCGGCGGCGCAGTGCCTGGACATCCTGGCGCCGGTACTGGGCCACGCCCTGGCGATGGTCGAGGGGGATGGCCACGGATGATTGCCTACAGCGAGGCCTTGCAGCACCTGCTGGAGGCGGCCACGCCACTGCCGGCCGAACGCTTGCCGCTGCATGAGGCCGGCGGCCGCACGCTGGCCAGTGACATCATCAGTGGGCAGTCACTGCCGCCGTTCGACAATTCGGCGATGGACGGCTTCGCGCTGCGCGCCAGCGGCGCGACGTTCGAGGCCGGCACCGAATTCGGGGTGCAGGGCTGGCAGGCGGCCGGCGATGCCGGCGCCGAAGGTGGCGAGGGCGCCTGGGAAATCATGACCGGTGCGCGCATGCCGGTCGGGCTGGATACGGTGGTGCCGGTCGAGAATGTGGAGATCCTCGCCAGCGAAGAAGGACGCCCGACCCGCATTGCCCTGAAGGGCACGGTGAAGCCAGGCCAGAACGTGCGCCTGCGCGGCGAAGACGTTAGCGAAGGCGAGCGCGTGCTGCAGGCTGGGCAGGTGCTGGACATCAACGCGCGCACCCTGCTGCATGCCATCGGCGTAGGCGAGGTGGCGGTGGTGGCGCGGCCAAAGGCTGCGGTGATTGCTACCGGCAAGGAGCTGGTGACCGAGGCGGCGCAGACGCTGGCATCCGGGCAGATTCGTGACAGCAACCGGCCGTATCTGGTCGGCCGCCTGCAGGCCGCCGGTGCCGAGGTGGTCTGGCAGGGCACGGTGGGCGACGACGTGGCCGCCTTCAATGCCGTGCTGGATGAAGCGCTGGACGCGGGTGCGCAGCTGTTGATCAGCACCGGCGCGGTGTCGGCCGGCCGCTACGATTTCGTTCCCGACGCGCTGCGCGGACGGGGTGCGCGCATCCTGTTCCACAAGGTGGCAATCCGCCCCGGCAAGCCACTGCTGTTCGCGGTGCTGCCCAACGGCGCGCTGTATTTCGGCCTGCCGGGCAATCCGGTCTCCGCTGCGGTGGGCCAGCGCTTCTTCGTCGAGCCGGTGCTGCGCCGCCTGCTGGGGCTGGCACCGGAGCCGGTGCTGACGTTGCCGCTGCAGGCCGACGTGCGCACGCCGCCCGGCCTGCGTTTCCATGCGCGGGCGCGGGTGGAAGTGGATGCGCAGGGCCGCCTGAGCGCGCGCGTGCTGGCCGGGCAGGAGTCGTTCCGTTTGATGTCCATGCTGCGGGCCAACGCCTGGGTGGTGCTGGAAGGCGAGGGCGGCGTGGTCGCCGCCGGCACGCCAGTGCGCGTGCAGGGCTGGGGTCATCAAGACCCGGTGCAGCTGGCGAGCCAGGAGTCATGATGAAACAGGTGAATCTGCAGTTGTTCGGCGCGTTCTCCGATCTGGATGCCAGCCGCGAGATTGCCGTGGAGGTGGCCGGCGGCACCGTGGCCGATCTGCGCCAGGCGCTGCGCGAGCTGCTGCCGCTGCGTTGGCCGGGATTCCGCGCCGGCCTGCTGGATTACTCGGCATTCGCCGACCAGCAACGCGTGCTGCGCGACCATGAGGCGCTGCCCGACGATGGCCGGGTGGCGATCCTGCCGCCGGTGAGCGGGGGCTGAGCCATGAACGAGAAGATCATCGCCAAGGTGGTGGACCGCGCGCAGGCGGCGATTGATCCGGCCGAAGGCATCGCCGCGGTCTCCAATCCGGGCTTCGGCGGCATCGACGTGTTCATCGGCAAGGTGCGCGACGTCAATGTGGGCCGGCGGGTGACCGGGATCACCTACGATCTGTTCGAGCCGCTGGTATTGAACGAGTTCAAGCGCCTGGCGGCCGAGGTCGAGGCTACGTTCGGTCCGAAGCTGAAACTGTATGTGGCCCATGCCAAGGGCCGGCTTGGCATCGGCGATGTGGCGGTGGTGGTGGCCGCCGGCAGCCCGCACCGCGACGAGGCGTTCCGCGCGTGCCGGCAGCTGATCGAAGCGGTGAAGCACCAGTGCCCGATCTGGAAGCAGGAGCATTACGAGGACGGCGACAGCCAGTGGAGCGAAGGTTGCAGCCTGTGCCATGCGGACAGCGAAGCTTCGCACTCCCACGACCACACACATGACCACGGGCATTGACCGCGCCCTTCGGGAGGCGCCGGGTCCAGCAGATCCACGCCATGCGTGGATGAGGCGTTCCCGATGAATCCGGCCGGCGCAGCCACGCATGGCGTGGCTCTACTGCGATGAGCATCAACGGCATCGTGCTGGCCGGCGGCCTGTCCAGCCGGATGGGCCGCGACAAGGCGCTGCTGCCTTGGCAGGGCCGCACCCTGCTGGAACACATGCGCGGCGTGTTGAAGCAGGCGGGCGCCCGGCGGGTGTGGGTGAGCGGCGACTACCCGGCGTTTGGCGGCGTGCCGGACCGCGTGGCACGCTGCGGGCCGCTGGGCGGGCTCTACAGTGTGGCGATGCAGATGCCTGACGGGCCGGCCTGGGTGGTGCCGGTGGATACGCCGCGGATGACGCCCGCGCTGTTGCTACTTCTGCAGGCCGATCAAGGGCGCGCCTGCACGGTATTCGACGATGAACCGTTGCCGATGCGGTTGCAGATCGATGATCATTGCCGCCGCGTGCTGCAGGCCTTGATTGATGATCCGACGGCGCGCCGTTCACTGCGAGCGCTGCAGGAACGCCTGGGCGTGACCCGGCTGCCATTGGCACCCGAGGATCAGGCGTTGCTGCTCAACTGCAATACACCATCAGAGTGGGAGTCCATCACAGCATGAAGGTCCAGCTGCAACAGCAATCGATGCGCCTGCGCGTGGATGAGGAAGAACTGGCACGATTGCTGGCAGGTGAGTCGGTCGAGAACCTGACCCGCTTCGGCGGCAGCGGCGGCTGGGGCGTAGCGGTCTCGTTGCATGCAGGCGATCAGGCCGTGCTGCTTGATGGCGGCACGTTCTGCCGGTTGGTGTTGCCACGCGAAGCTGTTGAAGGGCTGGCGGGGCGGCTGCCTTGCCGCGATGGCCTGGGCTTCGGAATCGCCCTGGATGACGACAGCATGTTGCAGCTCCAGTTCGACGTGGACGTGCGCGACAGCATGCGCCAGCGTGGCCCGCAGCGACGGGCTGAACCTGCGGCAGAGTAGGCGCATGGTGCGCAGGGTGGGGCGCCCCGCTGTCGTATGATGACGGCCTTCGTTCCTGCGTTGCTGCAATGCCCCTGAACCCCTCCGCTCCCTCTGCGTCCCGACCTGCTACGCCCAATCCGGCAGCGGCCGATGACGGTGACGCGCTGCACTTCTGCAGTACCTGTGCGTTCTCCGACGCCTGCATGTCGCAGGGCTATGACAAGGCTGCGCTGGGCGAGTTGCATGTGCTGGTCGACCACGTCGGTCCGTTCCAGGCTGGCGACTATCTCTTCCGTGCCGGCGATCCGTTCGATTCGATCGCAGCGGTCCGCGCGGGCATGGTCAAGACCTTCGTCGATGACAGCCAGGGCAACGAGCAGGTACTGGGGTTCAGCCTGCCCGGCGAGGTGATCGGGCTCAATGCCATCCACGGTGCGCGCTTCCCCTGCAATGCGGTGGCACTGGATACGGTCTACCTGTGCCGGATCTCGTTTCCGCGATTGAGCCTGCTGGCCACGCGCATGCCGGGGTTGCAGGCGCGGCTGTTCAGCCTGCTCAGCGCCGAAATCGGCAAGGTCGCCACGCTGGCGGCCAACCATCGCACCGAGGAGCGCATGGCGGCGTTCCTGCTGGATCTTTCCGAGCGCTATGCCCGGCGCGGTTTCTCGGCCACCCGTTTCAACCTGAGCATGGCCCGTACCGAGATTGCCAACTACCTGCGGATGGCGCCGGAGACGGTGAGCCGGGTGCTGCGCCGGTTGAGCGACGAGGGTGTGATTGCGGTGAACCAACGTGAGATGCTGTTGCTGCAACCCGAGCGGCTGGCGGAACTGGCCGTGACCCGGGAATCCGGACTGGACTGATCAGGTAGGCGAGGGGCCGACCCATGATGCGAGTGGGACTGTTGTTGCTGGGGTTGGTGGCCTCCGTGCCGGCCTGGGCGGCCGACCTGACGGTGTCGGCGGCCTCGAGCCTGACCGAGAGCTTCCGCGAACTGGGCACTGCCTATGAGAAGGCGCACCCGGGCACCAGGGTCGATTTCAACTTCGCCGCCTCTGGCGTGTTGCTGCAGCAGATCAGCCGTGGCGCGCCGGTGGATGTGTTCGCCTCGGCCGATGAAACCACGATGGACCAGGCCCAGCAGCAGCATCTGCTGGCGGCCGGCACCCGCGAGGTGTTCGCAGTGAACGCGCTGTGGGTGGTGGTGCCGCCGCAGGCCAAGGCGGCGCCGCGTACCTTGAAGGACCTGGCCGGTGCCGGTGTGCAGCGCATGGCACTGGGCAACCCGGACAGCGTGCCGGTCGGACGCTACGCCAAGGGCGCGCTGGAAGCGGCCGGGCTGTGGCCCGCAGTGCAGGGCAAGGCCATCACCACCCAGAACGTGCGCCAGTCGCTGGATTACGTGGCACGGGGCGAAGTGGATGCGGGCTTCGTCTATGCCACCGATGCGCAGGCGATGCCCGGCCGGGTGCGCCGTGCGTTCGCGGTGCCGGTGTCCGGGCGCATCGCGTATCCGCTGGCGGTGACCAGGGCCAGTACGCAGCCGGCGGAAGCCAGGCGCTTCGCTGCCTTCGTGCGTTCGCCGCAGGGCCAGGCGATCCTGGCCAGGCACGGGTTCGGCAAGCCCTGACGCATGGATCTGGACTGGAGCGCACTGTGGTTGTCGCTGAAGGTGGCCGGCTGGGCCACCGCGATCAATCTGGTGCTGGGCGTGGCACTGGGCGCTCTGCTGGCGCGTCGGCGCTTTCCTGGCCGTGAGCTGCTGGATTCGCTGCTGACCCTGCCGATGGTGCTGCCACCGACGGTACTGGGTTATTACCTGCTGGTGCTGATCGGTCGCAACGGCCCGATCGGCGCGTGGCTGCAGTCGTGGTTCGGCATCAACCTGGTGTTCACCTGGCAGGCCGCGGTGATCGCTGCGGCGGTGGCCTCGTTGCCGCTGGTGTTCAAGCCGGCACGCGCGGCGTTCGAGGAAGTGGACAGGCAGTTGGAGCAGGCCGCACGCACGCTGGGTGTGTCCGAAGCGGCTGTATTCTTCCGCATCACGCTGCCACTGGCGTGGCGCGGCATCCTCGCCGGCCTGCTGCTGGCGTTTGCGCGCGCGATGGGCGAATTCGGCGCGACGCTGATGGTGGCCGGCAGCATTCCGGGGCGGACGCAGACGTTGTCGATCGCCATCTACGAGGCGGTACAGGCCGGGCAGGATGGGAAGGCCAATGCGCTGGTGATCCTGACCTCGGTGGTCTGCATCGTGATCCTGTTGCTGGCCGCGCGGCTGGTGGGCGGGCGTCGCCGGGAGCTGCGCGATGTGGCTTGACCTGCAGGTACAGCGTCGCCTGCAGGCGGCCGGCCAGGCATTCGTGCTGGATGTATCGCTGCAGTGCACGCAGCGGCAGGTGGTGCTGTTCGGGCCTTCGGGCGCGGGCAAGAGCCTGACCTTGAAGGCGGTGGCCGGACTGCTGCGGCCGGGCCAGGGTCATGTGCGCGTGCAGGGGCAGACCCTGTTCGATGCGGCCACCGGCGTGAATCTGCCGCCGCAGCGCCGCCGGCTGGGCTATGTGTTCCAGGATTACGCGTTGTTCCCGCACCTGAGCGTGCGCCAGAACGTGGCGTTCGGGCTGGAGAAGAGGTGGTTGAATCCGCGCGTGGGCCAGCGCTTCGATGCGGTGGAGCAGTGGTTGCACGCCTTCCGCATCGACACGGTGGGTGATCTGCTGCCCTCGCAGATTTCCGGCGGGCAGCGCCAGCGCACCGCACTGGCGCGGGCGCTGGTGACGCAACCGCAGGCGCTGCTGCTGGATGAACCGTTCTCCGCACTGGATCATGACCTGCGGCAGCATCTGCGCCAGGAGCTGGAGGCGGTGCTGGACAAGACCGGCATCCCGTTGTTGTTGATCAGCCATGATCCGCAGGACGCGGCCATGTTCGGCCAGCAGGTGGCGCGCATGGTGGACGGCCGCATCGTCGGCGATTGACCTGCACCTGTAGAGCCGAGCCCATGCTCGGCTGCTCTGCGCGACACCGCCAACAGCAGCCGAGCGTGGGCTCGGCTCTACAGGATCAACGGATCAATACAGTTCACAGTGCGTGCGGCCTTCATTGCGCAGCGCGTCCCAGCACCCTTCGCCACCGATGGCATCGATGGCCTCGCGCACCGCGCCTTCCAGGTGGCGCTTGTTGCCGCACAGGTACAGATGCCCGCCCCGGGCCAATACGTCGCGCACTTCGGCGGCACGCTGCTGCAGCACATGCTGCACATAGACCTTTTCGACGCCATCGCGCGAGAACGCGGTATGCAGGCCAGCCAGCACGCCCCGGGTATGCCAGTCCTGCAGCTGGTCGCGGTACAGGTAGTCGTGCTTGCTGTGCTTCTCGCCGAACACCAGGTGCACTTCACGTTCGCAGGCGTTGGCCTGCAGTTCCTGCATCAGGCCCATCAAGGGCGCGATGCCGGTGCCGGTGCCGACCAGCAGCAGCGGCGCTTGGCCGGTATCGGGCAGGTGGAAGCCAGGGTTGGAACGACAGTACACCCGGGCGTGGTCGCCACCGTGCAGCAGGCTGCCGGTAGCGGTGCCGAAGCGTTCGCGGCCGCGCAGGGTGTAGCGCACTTCGCGCACGCACAGGCTCAACGGGTCGTGGCACGGGTGCGAGGCGATGGAATAAGCGCGCGGCAGCCGCGGTGACAGCAGTTCGTGCAGCCTGGCCAGCGGCACGCTGTGCGGCGTGGCGTGGTCCTGCAGCACATCCAGCAGGTCCAGGCCGTGCAGGTAGGCTTCCAGTTCGCGCTTCTGGCTGACCTTCAACAGGCCCTTCAGTACCTCGCTGCCACTGAGCCGGGCCAGTTCGCGCAGCACCCCCTTGCTCAGCAGGCGCAGCTCGCGGTCATGCAGGGCGGCCACGGCGGCGTTGTCGCCATACCAGGTGGCCAGCGCTTGCAGCAGGGCAGGATCGTTTTCCGGCACCACGTGCAGGGTGTCGCCGGCACGGTAGGCCATGCCGCTACCGCTGATATCCAGCTGCAGGTGCCAGGCGGCGGGGTCGCTGCTGTTCAAGCGGCGGCGTTCGAGAATGGGGGCGGCAAAGGCATTGTCTTCGCCATAGGCGGTGACCTGCAGGTGCAGGTC
Organism: Stenotrophomonas maltophilia group sp. RNC7; assembly: GCF_030910085.1. Lineage (NCBI taxonomy): Bacteria > Pseudomonadati > Pseudomonadota > Gammaproteobacteria > Lysobacterales > Lysobacteraceae > Stenotrophomonas > Stenotrophomonas maltophilia group sp. RNC7. The sequence continues at coordinate 44,740 of NZ_JAVFVN010000719.1, forward strand.
CTGGCCAGCGTTGAGGTCGCCACCCAGCACCTGGCCCAGCACCGGCTGCCATTGCTGGAAGAACAGCTCGTAGCCGAGGTCGGCATCCACGCGGTGCAGCAGCGGCTGCGCCTGGCGCTCGCTCAGCGCGGCATCCAGCGCCTTGGTGAAGCCGCAGAAGCTGGGATAGCCGGTGTCACCGAGGCCGAACACCGCATAGCGCAGGCCGCTCAGCGTCGGGGTCTGGCGCAGGGTTTCGAAGAACTGTTCGCCATTGGCCGGCGGTTCGCCATCGCCGAACGAGCTGGAAATCGCCAGCAGCACATCGCCGTGGCCGAGACTGGCCACGTCGATGTCGTTGAACGGGAGCACCTGCGGCGCGTGCGGCTGCAGGTCCGCGCCCAGGCGCTGGGCCAGGGCGCGGGCATTGCCCGACTCGGACGCGAAACCCACCAGCAGGCGGCTGAAGGGCGTACTGGTCGGGAGGGCGTTCACGCGGCCTCGTAGAAGTCGTCGAACTTTTCCTTGCTGAACTCGACCAGGTCGTAGTTCTGCATCAGGTCGTTCACCACGCGGCGGATGCTGATGTACGAGGTGATGTTGCCGTCGGCGTCGAACAGCGGCTGCACGGTGGTGTCGACCACGTAGAGCACGCCGCCCTTGCCGAGGTTGGGCACGATGCCGGTCCAGGTCTTGCCGGCCTTGATGGTGTCCCACATGTCCTTGTAGACCGCCTTGGGCACATCCGGGTGGCGCACGACGCTGTGCGGCTGGCCGATCAGTTCCTCGCGGGCGAAGCCGGTGAGCGTGCAGAACAGGTCGTTGGCGTAGGTGATGTTGCCCTGCAGGTCGGTGGTGGAGATCACCATGACGTTCTGCAGCGCATTCACGAGCTGGGCGTTGTCGGGGGAGTAGCTCATCGCAGGGTCCTTGTAGAGGCCGGTAACGCCGGCGTGTTCGGGTTCTGCATAGGAATACGCCCGCGTGGCAGCGGGCGGTTTGACATTGGTCAAGCGCGTAGCGCGAGGGCCTGCGACCGGGTGTCGCAGGGAGCGTTCACTGCTGCAGGGGAAAGCCGATCGTCTCGTGGCAATGCTGCACGAGGTGGCGACCTCCCTCATTGAGGTGCAAGGTGTCTGCGTCACCGAAGAACCGCAGCAGTGCTGCCCCGGTCGTACTGCCCGCGTGCGCGGAGCTTCTGGCAGCAGATGGCAGGAACGGATCAGCTCGCGGATCGTGTCCGCCCGGGAGGTTCGCGCGCGCAAGGGTGCCTTCGATCAATAGCTGCGCACATGCGCCAGCCAGATAGGCGTCTGGTTCCCGTTGCCGGCCGCGCCGAGGCTGGCCTGACAATGCGGTGGCGATATGCTGGAACTCATGCGCGGTGGTGGCGATCACGCGCCTGCGCAGCGAATCAGCGTCCGGGCTGGAGGGAAACCAGAAGCTGACCACCTGGCCCGGCCGCTCTGGTCCTGGCAGTTGTCGCCAGATGCCGCCTCCGTCACTTACGATCGTGAGCTGATAATGCACAGGCGTCCGTTCCTGCCCATTGGCCTGGAGCGGCAGTCCAGCGGATCGTGCAGCGGCCTCGCAGAGCTGTGATGCTTGCATGGCCGAAAGCGCTCCATCTGCCCAGAGAAGTCGAGTTGCGACGGATGACCACCCGCACTCGATGGACCGATTGGGATACTCCGAGCTTTCCGGGCCGGGTAGCACCGACACTGTGCTGATCTTCAGATGTGAGGATGGGCCTCGCAGCAGGGTGGCATACCCTCCATCGGGACTGACCAGGTCCCGGGGAGGCAGTTGGATGGATTGGCACGCACTTGTGGCCAGAAGGATTGCCGTCAGCCCAGCATAGAGCGCGAGGGCGGAGCCCGGTTGGGTACGCTTGGGCTGACGGCGCTGCATCAGGGGAGCAGCACGCCAGCAGAGATGAAGGTGATACCGATTGCCGCCACGATTGCTCGTAGATTGCTCATTGGTACGCTCCAGGTTTGACGTCGATTGACCGATCAGCTCAACCCGCTGGCTCGGTAGTCAATGCGTATCGACTCTGGCTCGATCAGACAATCGGAATTGTTTCAAACACTTGCAGTAGTTGGCTCCGGGCCACATTCGATGCGCCAGAGACATGCGCAGGTCGCGCCAATGGCGACACTTGCGCCTCCAGTCACATCATGTGGGGAAGTCGCGGGCGCGTCAGCCCATCGAATAGCGCAGCACACCCGCCGAGACCACGCCGATCAGCACCGTCGGCAGCATCGACAGCCGCGTGGCGGCCAGCAGGGTGATCGCCAGCGCGGCCAGGTCGGCGGGCTTGTCGGCGACGAAGTCCGGGGCGATCACCGAGATCAGCACGCAGCCCGGCGCGGCTTCCATCACCGTCACTGCGCGTTTGCTCAGCGTGCGGTTGCGCAGGGCGAGGAAGCCGACGATGCGGGTCAGGTAGGTGGCGGCGGCCATCAGCACGATGGTCAGCACCGAGGTCCAGTGGATCAGTCCGTTGAAGATCATGCTGCGTCCTCCGCCAGCAGCCAGGCAGCCGCCAGGCCGGCCAGGGCGCCGCTGGCCACGTACCACGCGCCCGGAATCAGCAGGTAGGTGGCAGCGGCCACCACCAGGCTCACCAGCCACGGCCGCGCCGCTTTCATGCCTTGCCACATGCCGCGCAGCAGCACCAGGAATACGGCGGGGAAGGCCATGTCGAAGCCATAGGCGTGGATGTCGCCCAGCATCGGCCCGACGATCGCGCCCAGTGCCGTGCAGGCCACCCAGACCGTGTACAGCCCTGCCGAAACGCCCAGGTAGTAGGCCAGGCTGAAGCCGAGTGCGCGGCGACGCGCGTCGGCCACACCCAGCGCCCAGCTCTCGTCGCACATGAAGAACAGCGCCGGCAGCACACGACGGCGCGGCAGGTGCTGCAGCAGTGGGGCCAGGCTGGCGCCCATCAGCAGGTGGCGGCTGTTGACCAGTGCGGTGATGGCCACAATCAGTGCGATGTGCGGTGGCGAGGTCCACAGTTCGACGGCGGCGAACTCCGAGCCGCCAGCGAAGTTGAGGCCGGTCATCAGCGGCACTTCCAGTGCGCTCATGCCCTTCTGGGCCGCCTGCGCGCCGAGCACCAGGGCGAACGGAATGAAGCCGATCATCACCGGCACGGCGGCACGCAGGCCGCGCAGGAATTCGGCACGCGGGGCCGTGTCGCAGGCGTCGGGCAGGGGGAGGGTGGTACGGGCGTCCATGGAACGGCACAACGAGATGGGGGTGGCCCATGCTAGCGGTCCGATCGCGAAATCGGGTTGCGTTGATGCCACTGGATTCGGAATGATTGATATTCCATGCGGCCAGAGTCGACCAGGACGAAATTTCATGCAGTACCAGCTCGACAACCTGGATCGCCGCATCCTCGCCGCCCTGCAGCGCGGCGGCCGACTGCAGAATCTGGAGCTGGCCCGTCTGGTCGGGCTGTCGCCGTCGGCGCGCCTGCGCTGGGTGCGGCTGCTGGAGGAGGGCGGCTACATCGACCGCTACGTGGCCTTGTTGAACGAGGCCAAGGTGGGGCGGGGCTTCACGGTGTTCGTGCGGGTGTGGCTGCGCGGGCAGGACGAGGACACCACCAACCACTTCATCAACAGCATCAAGTCTTTCCCGGAAGTGCTGGAATGCCATCTGATGGCCGGTGACTGCGATTTCCTGCTGCGGGTGGCGGTGGCCGACCTTGATGCCTACCGGCAGTTCCAGATGCAGCACCTGAACCGGATCGCCGGCGTGCAGAACACCAAGACCGAGATTCCGATGCAGCGAATCAAGCAGACGACCCAGTTGCCGCTTTGAGGGATGGGGTTTGCGGCCGGGTTGCACCCGGCACCCGCGGGTAGTGCCGGCTGCTGGCCGGCAACCTCAGGAGCAACAGCAACAGCGGGCCTGCTGAGGGATGGCGGGGTGGGTCCGGTTGCGGGGGACGCTGCAAGTCCCCCTCCGGGGCCCGGCCCAGCCGCGGGCGGCTGTGCGTTCGGGCGCTTGCGAAGCAGTGCTTCGCAAGCAAAGCGCCCTCACCCCTGTAAGCTCGGTCGCCGCATCCATGCGGCTCACGCCCCTGCGCAGCCCACCCCGACCGGCCACTGACAGTTTCCGTGGGCGTCCAGCCACGGAAGAAAGAAAGAAAAGCAAGAGCGGGTCGCTTCGCTGCGCTTGCTCTGGTGACGACCAACGGTCGTCACCCACCACAAGCAAGACACGTGTCGACCAAGGTCGACACCCACCAACAGCAGTCAACAGTCAGCAGTGCAGTACGCAGTCCCGGCAGATCGCGGGAACCTGTCGAAGGCCGGGGGGGGGGGGGGGGGGGGGGGGGGGGGGGGCGGGGGGGGGGGCGGGGGGGGGGCGTCGGCGCGCCGCGCCCCCCCCCCCCCCCCCCCCCCCCCCCCCCCCCGCCTCCCCTCAGGAAGCCAGCTTTTGACGTTGCTTCTGCGGGTGCAGGGCGCAGCCCTGCCAACAAACCCCACCCTCAGTAACGAGGCCGGCCTTCTTCCAGCACCTGGCGCAGGAACGGCACGGTGATCCGCCGCT